>CALAAN010000060.1 GCA_937884915.1 uncultured Oscillibacter sp. | reverse complement strand
CAGCCCACGCGCGTGCCGGCCATGGAGTAGACCTTGGACGAGCTGGCCGTGACGATGGCCTTGTCATAGAGATCGGCGAACGAGGGCATATACTCCTCGTCCAGGCCGCGGTACATCTCGTCGCAGATGATCCAGGCGTCCACACTCCTCGCGATTTCCACCAGCTCCTGCATCTCCTCCAGCGACAGCACGCTGCCGGTGGGATTGTTGGGGTTGGTAAAGAGGATCGCCTTGGTGTTCTTGTCCACTGCCGCGCGGACTTCGGACAGATCGAGCTTGTAGCCGTCCTTGATCTTCAAGTCGACCTCGCGCAGCTCCGCGCCGATGGAGCGGGGGATGGAGTAGAACTGCTGATAGTTCGGCATGATAGAGATGATATTGTCCGTGCTCTCGATGAGCGCGTAGCAGACGGTCGCGTTTGCGCCGGTGCCGCCATGACAAAGGATGACTTCGTCCGGCTCAACATTTTTATAGAGCTTGGAGAGCGCCTTGCGCGTGCGGGGCGTGCCCTCGAAGCGGGGATAGCCGAGATTCATGTGCTTGAGCTCTTCAAAGAAGCTCTCCATGCTCTCGCCCGTGAGGTCGAAGAGCTCTTCGACCGTCATCGGCAGAACGCAGCTGCCGCCGAGATAATATTTGTTTTTCTCGCTGTCGCAGGCGGGATTCAGCCAGTTTTCCAGCGTAAAATCGTCAATTCTCATCGCAATTCTCCTTATAGTTCGATGGTGTGCGCGAGATCGTCGCCGGCCTCTTCCACGATTTTTTTCGCAACGGCAAGGTCGAGCAGCGCAAGGCCCGTCGCATCGAAGACAGTGATCTCGTCGGCGCTCGTGCGGCCCTTCTTCATGCCGAGCAGCACCTCGCCGATCTGGCCGGAGATATGCTCGCGCGTCATGTAGCCGCCCTTGACGGCGAGCTCGCATTCGCCCGCGTTTACGCACTGGTCGACGTCGTCGACATAGACGACCGCGTCGCGCAGGATCGCGGGATCGACCTCTTCCTTGCCGGGCATGTCCGCACCGATGCAGCTGAGGTGCGTGCCGGGCTTGACCCAGTCGCGAGAGATCAGCGGCTTTGTCGCGCGGGTGATGGTGATGATGATATCCGCCTTGCCGACGCTTTCGGCAAGGTCGGAGACGGGGATAAACTGCACGCCGCTTGCGTCAAGGCCGAACATCTCCTGCATCCGCTGCGGGCAGGCGGCGGCGTAGGGCTTGGCGGCGTCGAGGTTCATCGGCTCGGCGCAGTAGACGGTTTTGATATTCGGAATCGCGGTCAATGCCGCGCCGATCATAAAGAGGGACTGACGCCCCGTGCCGAGCACGAGCAGCGTGTCGGACTCCGGACGGGCCAGCGCGCGGGCGCTGACCGCTGCCGCCGCGCCGGTGCGCATCGAGGTGATGAACGAGGCGTCCATGATGCCCTTGGGAAGACCGGTCGTGCCGTCCATTGCCACGAGAATTCCGCTGAACGGAGGGAACCCGCGTTTTTCGTTTTCGGGGAAAGTGGCGAGGAGCTTAGCGCCGTAGACCTCGCTGCCGCGGTCATAGCCGGAGCGAATGTCCATCACCGCGCCGCGGTCTTCAAAATTGTGCGTGACGGTCGGCCAGACGACGGTTTTACCCTCGGCCTTGGATTTGTAGACGCCCCCGACAACGTCGAGCACATCGGCCATTTTCAAGCGCTGCTCCAGCGCAGCGCGGTCAAAGAAACTGACTTTCATTATTGCTGTCTCCTGTTATAGTATTGGTTTAGAAATCACTGTTTTCGCCATCAGGCGAGCAGGTCGCGGATGACGCTGCGCAGGATATCGGGCATGGTCTCAAAACTGTAAGCCTTTTCAAGACGCTCGGTATACTTGTGCGCATCGTAACCGTAGGTGCCGATCATCGAGACAGGGATCTTGAGCTTTTTGAGCGCATCCAACGGCAGCTGATACAGCGTCCCAAATCCGGGCGTATTCTGCGAAACGGCGCTGAGTGCTTCGGGATCGTCGGGCGCCGCGGCGTAGCTCAGATCGGAGATGCAGGGGAAGAAATTCCGCCGCTTCATCCGGTAACCGCCGCCTTCTCGTTCCGTGGCGTGTTCCACTGCGGAGAGGAGCCTGCGCTCCTTTTCGTTTGCTCCGGTCGCGTGGATGTGCGGATAGTACGGCGGCGTGAAGTAAACGATGATGACGGGGTTCTGGTCGCTCCAAAGGCCGTGGACGAATTCAACGAGCTTTGTCGTCCGCGCGCAGGTGTCGAGCGAGCTGTCGGCGAGCCATTCAGCGCATTTTTCCTGGATCAGGCGGTCAAGCGCCTCGCCCTGCTCGGCGCGCACGGCTTCGTAAAGCGCCTGATAGGGTAGTACTCTCGCCTTCCAGGGCAGCGGCTCAAAGGTGCGGCCGATGTGTGCGCAGAACGCCTTGTAGCGTTCATTGAGCACGGCAAGTGTGTCTTCAAAGCACTCCTGCGCGGCCGTGACCATGCGCGCTAGGATGGCATTCGGCTCGCTGTAATGCGTGACATAGTTGAAAAATACGATGCTCGACTTGGCAATCTGAGTGGAATACTCCGTCTTCTGATCGCGCAGCTGGAGACTCACGGGGGGAAGCGTCGCTTCATCGCCCGTCACATCGCAGAACTCGGGGTTCATGTCGATCTTTTGCGTCAGCGCGGCGGTGAGGAGGTTCGGATCGAGCCCCTTGAAGGCCTCGCCTGCGTGCGTCTCCTTACCCACGACGTAGA
>CALAAN010000059.1 GCA_937884915.1 uncultured Oscillibacter sp. | reverse complement strand
CCCACAGGCGATTTTGACGTGCCGGTTACGTCGAATGGAGAGGACTACACGATCCACTTTGACGAAGTGTACTATGAGCTGACGGCAGACTATACCGGTGATGCAAGAGCGTGGGTCCGCACGGAGAACAACACGGTGTATGCTCCGTACAGAGCAACGATGCATATTGAAGGCTCGGCTGATCCTGCACTTGCGGGATGCAAGCTTTCAGTTTCATTCTTGGTTGCTAATGGTGCAACCACTGCTTGGGGTTATACAGCAGAGATCACCGACGATGGAAGTTTTTCTGCTTCTGTCACGCAGGGTGAAGATGTAGCAACTCCGTGGAGTGCACCCAAAAATCTGGTGCTCAATAAGGTGACACTCAGTGGTACCCCGACTGTTGACAGTACGATTCGTGGGCTTCTTGCTAAGGCCGCGGGTGACTGGGAATTGATCAATGGAGATAAGGATACCACAATGACCATCTCTGCCAATGGTAAGCTGATTTATAATGGCAACGAATGTAAGGCGGAATATTCGGCTGCCGGAGATTACTACCTGAATATTACCGTTAATGGGAAAGTCTATAACTATAACAGCCGCTTTGATATTCTTTATAGTGGCCTTGGTAGAGAAAATGATGAGCAATACCGCCGGAGTGGAAGCTATCAAGTGGTAGACCTTACAATGGATAACTTCTTTAACTACTATGAGCTAAAAGATGTGACGGTAGTTAAACATGATGCTTTTGGTGAGTTAGATTACATTTATGTGGGAAAGGAATTTTCGCTTAAAGGTGAGTACGGACTTGATCCCATTATTGATTCAACTGTGAACATCGAATCCTATTCGAAAGGGGCTTACAAAAATTACGAAATTGATTCGGAGAATGAAACCTATACGATTGGGGAAAAGGTTGGGAACGATCGTTCTGGTACAGGTTCTAAGACTTACCAAGGTAGCAGAGTGACTTCCCTTTGTGGAGATGGATATATGCTTACTCCGCCGAAAGGAGACACTTTCTTTTATGAAGAACTGAGACCCACAAAGGTGCAGGGAACGCTGTACCTCATCCGCAACACCTCTACCACCACCGGCTAACCCAACACAGCAAAAGGAGCGGGGCGCAGCCCCGCTCCTTTTGCATACTTTTTTACCCCGCCAGTGTCTTGATCTTGATCGTGCGGCCGCCGAGGCTTTCGTAGATGCGGTGCGAGATGGAGAGCACCGTGCGCCCTTTGGACGCGCGGCGCAGCGCCTCGAGCACGCGCGCTTCGGTCTCGGCGTCGAGGTTTGCGGTGATCTCGTCGAGCAGCAGCACGGCGGGGTCTGCCGCCGCGGCGCGCGCGATGGACAAAAGCTGCCACTCGCCCTGTGAGAACAGCCCGTCCGCGCAGGGAGTGTCGCAGCCGTTCGGCAGCGCGCGGATGACCTCGTCGAGGCCTGCGAGCTGCGCGGCGTTTTCCGCCATCGCGCGGGTGATACGCGGATCTCCCAGCGTGATCTGGTCGAGCACCGTGCCCGGCACGCGGGCGAAGTGCTGCTCCACGCAGCCGATGCACGCGCGGCGCTCTTCATCCGTGATGGCCGAGACGTCTGTGCCGCCGATGGTGATTCTTCCCGCCTGCGGGCGGTAGAGCCCCAGCAGCAGGCGGAAGACCGTGCTCTTGCCCGCGCCTGTGCGGCCGACAAGCGTGACCTGCTCGCCTTGTTTTACCGTGAAGGAGAGGTCGGAGAGCACCATGCGTTCGCCGTAGCCGAACGTCACGTGTGAGAGAACGACGTCGCCGCGCGCGGCGGCTTCTTCGCGCGGCGCGGGAATGTCGCGTTCCGGCTGGGCAAGAAACGCGTCGATGCGCTTGACGCCCGCCATCGCGGACTGGATGGTCTGGATTTCCATGCCGAGGCTTTCAATCGGCGTGAAAATGCGCGAAATGTAGCCGATGATCGTGACGGACGTGCCGACGGACATGCCGAACAGCGCCAGCACGCGCGTGTTTCCAGAGGCCGAGAGCAGCATTACCGTACCGACCACCGCCGCGCTGAGCACGAGCACGACGGGGGAGTAGATCGCATCATAAAAGTTTGTGCGTTCGACCGCGGCGTAGCTCTCGCCGATGCGGCGGTCGTAGCGCTCTGACATGTAGTCCTCGAGGCCGAGAGCGCGGATGGTGCGGATGTTGTGCAGCGCCTCCGGCACCTGACCGGAGATGGCGGCGATGGCGCGGCGGTTGTCGAGCTGCGCCGCAAGCGTGCGCTTTTGCACATGGCGCGTGAAGAGCGTGAGCAGCGGCAGCACGAGCAGAAGCAGCAGCGCAAGGCCCGGATTTTTGAGCGCGATGACAGCGAGGATCGACAGAATGCGGCAAGCGTCCGCCGCCATCGAGATGACGCCCGAGGTGAACAGCGCCTCGACCGTGTCGACATCGCCGGAAAAACGTGCGGCGACCTCGCCGGGATCCTGCGCGGAGAGTGTTGCGGCGGGCAGCCGCGTCAGCTTGGCAGAGAGCTCCGAGCGCAGCGCGTGCGTCATCTTCTGGCCGAAAATTTCGAGCAGCGTCTCCTGCGCGGAGGACAGCACGCTCTCGAGCGCGAGCGAGCCGAAGTACAGCAGCGCCGCCGTGAAGACGAGCGGCGCACCGATGGTCAGAGAGTCGATGATCTGGCCGAGCAGCAGCGGCGGCAGAAGCGAGGCGAGCACCGAGGCCGCCGCGCAGAGCAGCGTCCCCGCGCTGAGGAGCTTGTGG
>CALAAN010000058.1 GCA_937884915.1 uncultured Oscillibacter sp. | reverse complement strand
GGTTTTGTTCATTGAGGTCGGACTGAAGCTTTTGGTACAGGTAGCGGTCGCTCTCCAAATATTCCTGATAGATCCGTCCGGCTTCCGTTAACCGGATGGGGTTCGTGGAACGGTCAAAGAGCTTGGCCTCAAGACCGCTTTCCAGCTTGGCAAGATGCTGACTTAGAGAGGATTGGGAAATATACAGCTTCTCGGCGGCGCGGGAGATGCTCCGCTCCTGCGCGATGGTCAGAAAATACTCGGGGTTGTGATTGATGACCATAATAACCCTCCATAGATAAGGAAAACGGGTGGGATAAATGTGATTATTTTACGACAGGCTCCGGGAAGAAGAGAATACGGATGATCGCAAAGAAATGAAGAAAAATCGTTAAGATAATGGAAAGAAAAACGAGAAGTAAAGCTGCCATACAGCAGCTTTGCTTCTCGCAAAGAGGAGAGACGATTATCAGTCGTCGGGCTGCTCCGTATGGCGCAGATAACCGAGAATGAAGGTTGAGATCGCGGTGACGGCGGACAATAGTCCACCCTTGGCACCAATAGCGTCATAAATCCCGACCGCCAGCTCTCCGTTCAGGGTAAACAGCGCGCCGGTTTGGATCAGCAGCATGACCGCAGACAGAACCACAAATAAGATCAAACTGATCAGAAACAGAATATCCAGCAGCTTGCAGATGCTTTTCATAGGCTTGCCTCCTTCAGGTGTTTGCAATGGGAAGGATGCCCATTGCGATCAATGCGCCGATGAGAACGATGGGGATGACGTAATGGAAGACCAGCGGGAAGAATGTGACCTGAACCTTATCCACGCCGGCCAAACCGCAGGAAACAAAGATCGGAGAAGAACTCGGGGGAGAAGCGCCCTCGGTGGACATCCAGATCAGGAAAGCGGCAACCGCCGCGATTGGGTTGATACCTGCGCCGGTCATCGCGGCGAAGGCAACAGGTCCCATGGCGATCGTGGTCGCCACGCCGCTGAGCGGGCCACCGACAAGCGCAACAAGGATACCGACCACCAGCACCAGCACGGCCTTGGGAAGGGAAAGAGACTGGAGCAGCAGGTTCAGATCGTCGCCGAAGCCGACCGAACTGAGGACATTGCTGCCGGCGATAGCAAAGAGGAAGATGCTGCCGACGTTTGCGAAGCTGTTTTGCGTACCGAGAAGCATATCACGCCAGCCGGATACGGAGTGCGGCAGCCGCTTCCAGCCCTCGATGATGCAGATGATGCTCATCAGGATGGGAACCCACAGCACGATGCTGATGGACTTGACGCCTGCGGAGCCGAAGCTTTCAATGGCCTTGAGCGTCTTAGACAGCGGACTGATGGTAATGATCAGAGGAACCACAATGCTGACAAACATCAGCAGAGCCGGCCAATTCTTTTTCAGCGCGGTGCCGATGGGCTGAATGCTTGCACCGGAGATCGCCTGAATTTTGTATTTGCCGACATAGTAGCGGACGATGAGCATACGGTACAGCACGCACCAAAGACCCGCGGTAAGCATGGCGAGGTAGAAATTGTCGATCGTGACAACGGCGGCGACCTGCGGAAGACCGAGCATGATGAACATGGCGGAGCTGGCGGGGAAAGACTGACCGGAGCCGGCGTTGCCGGCGCAAATGGTTGCAGCGGCCTCCTTCGGCCAGCCGGATTCGATCATCCAGGGGATCGTGATGGTGCCGACTGTAGCAGCATTAGCGACGGAGTTTCCGGAGACCAGACCGAACAGGGCACTGGCGAGAACGGAAACGTAGGCGGAGCCGCCTCTCAGACGTCCGATGAGAGAGTTGAGGATCTCGACCAGTTCGCCGATGATGCCTGTCTTAGCCATGATGGCAGACATAAAGACAAAGAGCATGGTCGCAAGAAAGATTTCTTCGGTTGCCGCTTCATAAAGAGCGGAGGTAAGCGTGGAGAAATAGTTTCCAAAGCCACCAAAAGCTGTAACAACAAGGAAACCGAGCAGCATGGATTCCGACATGGAACGCTTAAAGGCGGTGCTCCATGCGATAACGACGGCGAGGTAGGCCAAAAAGGCCCATACGCCTAACCCAATGGACATATCTTTAGTTCCTCCTTATATAAATCATAATGTGAACGAGTCGCGACGGGTAGACCGACATACTTCAAATATTACGGAACGACACCTCCAGACAGAAATCATTTGGCAATACAGACAAAGCATTAAAATGCTTTATGCACTTTTTCTACATTTATGGTATCATTGACCGGCGTCCTTGTCCAAGTCAGGAATGCTAATAGAGTTATTAGTCTGTGCTTATGGGGAACGAGTATAAGCAGGCACTTATACCTGTATGGGGAAGGAAGTATTTGCATCGGGCTGAAGTTAGGAGTATAAAGATAGTACAGACAAAGAATTAATTACGCCTCTGCACGACGCCAAAGAGACCCATACATAAGGAGGAATCCCCATGGCAAAAATTCTCATCACCGAATCGGTCCACCCCATCGGACCCGAGTTGCTGACCGCGGCGGGCCATACCGTCGTCTACGCCGACCGCGACATGGATGTCATCCGCCGCGAGATCGTGGACGCGGACGCCGTGCTCGTGCGCATCATCGAGCTGCCCGGCTCGCTGCTCGCGACGGCGAAGAACCTCAAGATCGTCTCCAAGCACGGCGTGGGCTACGATAATATCGACCTCGACTACTGCAAGAGCCACGGCGTCGCCGTGACCATCACCCCGAACGCGAACAGCCTTTCCGTCGCCGAGCACGCCTTCACGCTGATGCTCACGCTGGCGAAGAATATCATTCCCGTTTCCAACGAATACCGCGAGATCCACGCCCCCGGCATTGAAATGACCGGCAAGACATTGGGCCTGATCGGCATGGGCCGCATCGGAAAGCACGTCCTGCACATGTGTAAGGACGGTCTGGATATGCATGTCATCGTCTACGACCCCTACATCAGCGAGATCCCCGAGGGCGTCGAAAAGGTGGACGACCTTTCCGAGCTGTTGCGCCGCGCCGACGTCGTGACGCTCCACTGCCTGCTCACCGACGAAACGCGCAAGCTCATCGACCGCGAGCGCCTCGCGCTGATGAAGCCCACCGCGCTGCTCATCAACTGTGCCCGCGGCCCCATCGTGGACGAAGCCGCGCTCATCGAGGCGCTGGAGAACGGCAGACTCGCCGGCGCCGGTCTCGACGTCACCGACCCCGAGCCGGTCGCGCCGGACAGCCCGCTCTTTAAGCTGCCGAACGTCATTGTCACGCCGCACTACGCGCCCACAACGGTCGAATCCGCCACGCGCGTTTCCAAGATCGCAGCCGAAAACATTAACGCGGTGCTTGCCGGTCAAGAGCCGGTGGGCCGCATCGTCTGAACAAGATTAAGAGGAGGAAAGCAACCATGAGACTCGCAACGATCAAGCTGCACGGCGCGGAGGTCGCCGGCATCGTCACCGGGAAGGGCATCCTGCCCGTCGCCGCGCTCAACGCCTACAAGGGCACGGGCTGGAAGGAGGACATGATGAGCCTCATTCAGGCCAATCACATTCCCGGCCTGACGAAGTGGTACAACGAGGGCGGCAAGAAGGAGCTTGAGACCATCCCCGGCGTCGTGCCGACGGAGGAGGTCGTCTACGCGCCGCTCTACCGCAACCCCAAGCGCATCTTCGGCATCGGTCTGAACTACGCCGACCACGCCAAGGACATCGGCAACGCCGCCCCCACCGGCTTCCCCGGCAGCTTCTTCAAGATGGCGGATACCCTGGTGGGCTACGGCGACGACATCCTGCTGCCCA
>CALAAN010000057.1 GCA_937884915.1 uncultured Oscillibacter sp. | reverse complement strand
CCATGAGGAACGCGAGGTTTTTCCCGTCATGCGCATGCGTGCGCGCGATGGAGGCAAGCATGCTCCCCGCCGCGCGCGCCTCGCAGCAGAGGCGGTCGGTGAGGATGAGCGGCTCGTAGCCGAGCGCTTCGCACACCGCGGCTGCCGCCGCGCAGAGCTCGCGCACGCTGCCGGTGATCTGGGTCTCGACGTTTTCGAGCGTCTTCGGCGTCTCCTGCGCCAGAAGCGCCCACGCCTGCTCCGACAGGCGCAGGCCGTACTTTTTCGCGATGGCAAGCGCCTGCGCGCAGCTCGAACTATCAGGGTACGCGGGGCCTGAGGCGATCATATCGAGTGGGTCGCCCAGAATATCGCTCAGCACAACAGCGAAGACCTGCGCCGGCGCGCAGTGGTGGGCAAATCGCCCGCCTTTAACGGCGGAGAGGCGCTTGCGGATCGTGTTGATCTCCACGATGTCCGCGCCCGCGGCGAGGAGCTGATTTGTGACGTCCTGCAATTCCGCAAGCGGGAGCAGCGGCTTTTCAAAAAGCGCGCTGCCGCCGCCCGAGAGCAGGAAGACGACCGTGTCGCTCGCGGTTAAATTCTTCGTCAGTGCGAGCGCAGCCTCCGTGCCGCGCAGGGAGTTTTCATCCGGCACGGGATGCCCGCCCTCGAAGCACGCGACATCCGCGATCTCGCCTTTCACATGGCCGTACTTCGTCACGACCACGCCGCCGCAGAAATTATCCTGCAAACACGCGCGGGCGGCGTGCGCCATCTGCCACGCGGCCTTCCCTGCCGCGGCGAGGTACACCCTTCCTAAAAAGGTCTTCCCTTTCAGCGCGCGCTCGACCGCCGCGTCCGGCAGCACCGCTGCGATGGCGCTCTCTATAATTTTTTCCGCGTCCGCGCGCAGGTTATCCACAGGTTTCGACTTCTCCGGCATAGATGGTCCTCCTTTTGAAAAAAGCTGCCGAAAAACGGCAGCTTTTTCGTTATTCTTTGATTTTACCATGCCCGCGTTGGAGACACAAGGAAGAATTTTCAGAACTCCAGCTTCTCCATGCGGTCGAAAGCCTCTTTGAGCTGGTCGATGCCGACGGTGCAGGCGATGCGGAAGTGGTTTGCACCGGTCTTGCCGAACGGGCTGCCCGCGCTGACGAGCACATGCGCGCGCTCGAGTAACTCCTTGCAGAACTGCTTGTCGTCAAGGCCCGTCTTCTCCACGCCGGGGAAGAGGTAGAACGTGCCCTTCGGGCGCACAAGGCTCAGATACGGGATCTTCTCGATGCGGTCGGCGGAGTAAAAGATGCGGTCGCGGTACGCCGTGACATACTTCTCACGGATCTCCTTGCGCATCTCGAGCGCCTGAATGCCCGCGCGCTGGGAAATAGACGGCGCAGAGTAGACGAGCGAGCCGTTGATGCGGTTCATCACGTCGAGGAATTCAGGCTCGGCGATGATGACGCCCACGCGCCAGCCGGTCATCAGGAAGTTTTTCGAAAAGCTGTTGAGCGTGATGGTGCGCTCAGCCATGCCGGGCAGCGTGCGGATGGGGCGGAAATCACCCTCGTAGAGATAGGTCGTGTAAATTTCATCCGCCGCGATGAGAAGATCATATTCCTTCGCCACGCGGGCAAGCATCTCCATGGTGGACAGATCGTAGCCCATGCCGGTGGGGTTCGTGGGGTTATTGAAAATGATGGCCTTCGTGCGCGGCGTGATGGCGGCGCGCAGGCGCTCTTCGCTGATGGCATAGTCCTCCTCGGCGTAGGTCGGCACATCGACGCACACGCCGCCCGCCAGCTCGATCTGTGCGCGATACAGCGCGAAATACGGGGAAAAGACGATGACCTCGTCGCCGGGGTCGAGGATGGCAAACATCGCCAGCGACATGCCGAGGCAGCTCGACGCGCTCACGAGCACGTGGTCACGCGGAAGGGTCTGGTCAAAGTCCTCCTCCCACGCCTTGCAGACCGCGGAGATGAGCTCGGGGTCGCCCTTGGGGTCGCCGTAGTGAGTGTGGCCGGCCTTGGCGTCGCGGAAGGCCGCGTTGATGATGGCCTCGTCGGTCGTAAAATCCGTGTCGCCGATGCTCAGGTCAACGATGTCCTTGTATTTGGCCAGCGCCGCGGTGTCGAGCGTCAAGCCGGTGCCCGCGCTCTGGAATCTCTTGGCAATAAAGTTTCGCTTCATGGGTGACTCCTCCTTGCAGATCGCCGCGGCAGCCCGATTTTCAAGCGACGCGTAGAAATGCTGAATTTTATTGCAGTATATGGCAAATCCCGACAGAATGCAATCGGTAATGTCCATAGAATTCAAGGTCTGCGTGCTTTTCCATTTTGTTAACATGATAAAGCGTCATCAAACAATGAAAACAGAGCCGGCGCAAAATGCGCCGGCTCTGCCGTTTTTCTTTACCACGGGATGGTTTTGAACTGCTCGATCTCGTCTTTGTGCTGCACGCAGCGCACGAAGCGCTTGCGGTAGATCGTGTAGCAGCCGTTGCAGGCAAGGCATTTGCTCTCGTCCTGCGCGCCGCTTTTGAGCTTTGCGGCAAAGTCCGGCTCGCAGATGAGCGCGCGGCTCATCGACACGAGCGGGAAACCCTGCGCAAGAATTTCCTCCGCGGTCCCGCGCGAGAACACGCCGCCGACTGGGAAAAGCGGAATGCCGATTCCCTCGCGCGCCGCTTTGAGCGCGTCCAGATAGAACGGTGTCTTCTGCCCCGCGCGGCGGTTGAAGTCGATGCCGCTGACCTCCACACCGTCCACGCCGCAGCGCTCGTAGAGCCGCAGCAGCGCGGGCAGGTCGCCGCAGCCGTTGCTGTCGGCCTTGACGATCATCGGGAACTCCGCGCCGCACGCTTCGCGCACTGCGCGCAGAATGCGCTCGATGAGGCGGAAGCGGTTCTCCAGGCTCCCGCCATACTCGTCCGTGCGCAGGTTTTCCTCGGGATTCAAAAAGTTCGAGAGCAGGTACCCGTGCGCGTTGTGGACCTGCACGCCGTCCGCACCGCTCTCTTTGCACTTTTTCGCCGCGAAGGCGAACTGCGCGACCAAACGGTCGAGCTCTTCCAAGGTGAAGTCCTCGGGATGCTTCGGCGGCGTGCCGTTCACGCTCTCGACGCCCTTGATGCCGCTGTGGCTGAGCTGGAAGAAGAGCTTGCCGCCGCAGCGGTGCACGCCGTCGCAGGCGCGGCGGAGAAGAGATTCGTCCGTCGTCTCATCCAGCACAGGCTGGCCCGCGTCGGCGCGCTGCTTCTTGTCGACGCAGAAGTGGCCGGTGATGACGAGGCCCACTTCGTTTTTCGCAAGCTCGATGAGCGTATCCGCCCAAAGCGGCGTCACCTGCCCCTTGGCATCGGACAGATGCTCGTTCGTCGCCGAGCGGACGATGCGGTTTTTGAGCTCGCATGTGCCGAGCTTTGCGGGGGTAAACAGAAGGTCCATAGTCGTCTCTCCTTATAAGATCCGTTCGGCGATGAACATCATCAGCGGCATCGTGACCGGCAGCAGCAGATTCGATTGCAGCACGCTCTTGCTCGCCATCTCGGGCGAGCGGTCGTAGCGCACGCCGAAAATGCTGATGACCGTCGCCACGCTGCATCCGAGCACCATCACGATGCACAGGCACACCGTGCGGTCCCAGTCGGTAAAGCGCAGGAGCACCGCCGCGATGAGCGGCATGACAAGGCAGCGCAGGAGCGTAATGAGATACAAAATGGGCTTTTTGAGCACGTCGATGAGCGGACTTCCCGAAAGGAGGCAGCCGATGATGAGCATCGACGTCGGCACGACGCAGTTCGCCATGCTGCTTAAAAACTGGAGCGGCGCGCCGCTGAACTTCCACCCCGTGGCGAGCATGACGAGCATCGCAAGGGTGGAGATATTCAGCGGGGTCATCAGGCTCTTGATCTGCTGGCCCAGGTTTTGCTCTTTATCGCGCCGGAAACTCTGCATGACGAAAAGGAACATGTAGATCGTGGCGCAGGGCACGGAAAGCGAACCGAGCACCGTGCCTTCCGTGCCGAAAACAGCCGTGCAGAGCGGAATGCCGACAAAGCCGTTGTTGGGATAACCCACGCTGCGGGTGAAGACGAGCGTTTCGTCCTCATTCAGCCCCATGAGCTTGGCAATGGGCTTTGCCAGATAGGTGAACAGGATAAACATTGACAAATACGCCGCGATGATCTTGAGCACCTGCGAAAACGGCATATCGCCGAAGTCGCCGCTCGCCGCGGCGAGCACGTTGCAGGGAAAAAACACGTCCAGCAGCAGCATGGAAAGGAGGTCTGCCCCCTTGCGATCCACTTTGCCCAACTTGCCCAGCAAAAAGCCGAGCATCATCATCGCTGCGAGAATCAAAACCTGCTGCAAAACCGTCTGTGCCATGTTATCCTACATCGTCCTTTATCTTGATCTAAATTACTTGAAATTCTCCTGCGCGTACTTCATCAGCTCCTCGCGGAAGTCGGGGTGCGCGATGGAGGCCATTGCCTCGGCGCGCTCGCGCAGGGTCTTGCCGGAAAGGCTCGCGATGCCGTACTCGGTCGCGACATACTGGATCATCGTGCGCGGAGCGGAGATCGTGCTGCCGCCCGGGATGGTGGCAAGGATGTTGCTCTTGCGCTCGCCGTCCTTCGTCACACGGGAAGAGTTGATGCAGATGAAGCCCTTGCCGCCCTTGGAGCGGTAGGCTCCCTCGAGGAAGTCCATCTGGCCGCCGATGCCGGAGAGCTGGCGCGTGCCGGTGCTTTCGGCGTTCTCCTGCCCCATGAGGTCGAGCTGCACGCCGCCGTTGATGCTGATGACGTTGCTGAGCTTTGAGATGCGCTCGACGGAATGGATGTAGTCGAGATCGCCCGGGTGGAAGAGCTGGGGCTCGGCGTCGAGCCAGTCGTAAAGGTCCTGAGAGCCCATGGCAAGGTTCCACGCGGAAAGGCCGGTGTCAAGCTCCTTGCGTGCGTTCGTCAGCTTGCCCGCCTTGTAGAGCTCAAGGAACGCGTCGGAAATGGTGCCGGTATGGCAGCCGAGGTCCTTCTTGTCGGACTCGGCGAGCATCTTGGCGACCGTGTAGGGCACGCCGCCCACGCCGAGCGACAGCACCGCGCCGTCGGGGATCTGGTCGACCACGATCTTGGCGATGGCGATATCGGTCTCGCTGGGCGCGCGGTAGGAGCGCACGGGCAGCGGCTCGTGCTCGCCCTCGACGATGTAGTCCGCCTCAGACAGGTGCACGCGGTGCGAGCCGTCCACGCCCTGGAGCTTGGGATAGTGCTCGTTGATCTCGAAGATCACGGTGCGGGCGCTCTCAAAGATCGTGCGCCAGGCGTAGTTCGAAATGCCGAGGCCGCAGTAGCCGTTCCCGTCGGGTTTGGAGACGGGGACGAACGCCACGTCGCAGCGGATGTGCTTGTCGCGGTAGAGATACGGCAGCGAGCGCAGCATGACGGGCATGAATTTCACAAGGCCGTTTTTCTGGAGCTTGCGCTCATAATCGCCGATGTGCCAGCTGTAATAGCTGAAGCTCTCCTGCTCTGGGTCCGCTTCGACAATCTCAATGCGCGGGCGGATCACAAGGCCGCCGCGGACCTTGACGTCCTTCACTTCACCCTTGCGCGCGGCGAGGGCCTTGTCCAAAAGCTCGGGGAAGCCCGCGCCGAAGCCGTAGTCCACCCAGTCGCCGGACTGCACAGCCTTGACGGCCTGCTCTGGCGTAACAAATTTAGACTGATAGTCGTTCATAAGAAAATTCTCCTTATTTCGATGCTTTATAATTTAGCAGAATTTTTATGGATTGTAAATCGCTGATAATGAAAAAAGGCTCGCCGAGACGAGCCTTTTTTCATTCATTCAGAAGAAGATCCTTTCAGCAGTGAAAAAAACGATGAACGGTTCAGCGATGAAGGAGGTGAATACTTTGAGATCTTCTTCCGTGGCAAGCAAATCAGTCGGCCCAGATCTCTTCGTCGGTGGGGAACTTCTTGTTCTTGATCTTGTAGGAGATGCGGGAGACGTTCATCAGGTTGTGATAGTAGATGTTCTCGCTGATGCTGTTGCCGCCCCAGGTGCCGCAGCCGAGGGTCGTGGTCGGGTTCAGGCCGTTGTCCATCGCGCCGCCGAGGCCCGTGCCGCCAACCTGGTTGACGCCGTAACGGGAAACGTTCACGCGGGTCGGGACATATTCAATGTGCTCTTTGTTGTTGGAGTGGATCACGCAGCTGTGGCCGGCGCCTTCCATGTTGAGGTTCGCGCGGGCGATCTCAACGGCGTCTTCCCACTTGTCGTAGTCGAACAGAGCCAGCACGGGGCAGAGCTTCTCCTTGGCCAGAACGTCGTCATAGGCAACGCCCTTCGTGCGGCAGAGGATCACGCGGGCATCCTCGGGCACCGGCAGGCCGGCCATCTTGCCGATGGCGGCGGGGGAAGCGCCGACGATGTTCTTGTTCAGCGCGCCGTTGGGGAACATGGTCTCGCGCAGGATCTCGGCATCCTTCTCGTCGTCGATGACGTAAGCGCCGGCTTCCTTGGCATACTCGATGGCCTCAGCGCGCTTTTCCTTGGGGACGATCATGTTCTGCTCGCAGGTGCACAGAACGCCGTTATCGAAGGTACGGCCGGTGATGACCATTTCGACCACTTCCTTCAGGTCGACGTCGCGGTCGATCATGACCTGAACGTTGCCCTGGCCGACGCCGATGGCCGGCTTGCCGCTGGAGTAAGCAGCCTTGACCATGCTCGGGCCGCCGGTGCAGATGCACAGATCCACAGCGCTCATCAGGCCGGCGGAGAGCTGCATGGTGGGCTCGGGGATGATCTGGATCAGGTTCTTGGGCATGCCGAGCTTCTCGAGCTCAGCGTTCATCAGCTCAACGGTCTTGACGCCGACGCCCTTGGCGCGGGGATGCGGGCAGATGATGATGGCGTTGCCGCACTTCATCGCACAGGCGGAGTTGTGCATCACGGTGATGACCGGGTTCGTGGTCGGGGTGACGGAACCGATGACGCCGATGGGCTTGGCGACCTTGGCGATCTGGGTATCTTCATCCCAGTCGATGATGCCGCGGCTCTTCTTGCCCTTCATGCCCAGCCAAACGGTCTTGGACTTGTTGCGGCACTTGGCGATCTTGCTGTCGTAGCGGCCCATGCGGGTCTCGTCCACAGCCATGTGAGCCAGCATCTCGGCGTTATCGTACACAGCCTTGCACACCGCACGGCAGGCCGCGTCAATCTTCTCCTGCGGATAAGTCTCGAATTCGGCCTGCGCCACGCGCGCATTTGCTACAAGCTGCTCTAAATATTCTTTCGCTTCCATGATTCTTTTGCTCCTTTTGAATCAATATTATTTGCTCGTCTCCCCCAGCCTGATGCCGGACGGACGGCTGAAAACGGATTTGGGAACGGATTTGTGAAATGTGATTTGTGAAAATTAAGAAACCGTATGAAAAATTTGAGAGGGGAAAATTGCGATTGTATGAAAAATCAGGTGGTGTGATGTCTGATGGTCAGACTTTTGGGTCTTAGCATTGCAGTCTCCTTGTGAGAGACTGCAATGCTGAGATGTTGCTTCTTACAGGAGGCTGCGATACAGCGCCTCGACATCCTTCGGCGTGGTCTGGCGCGGATTGACCAGAACGTTGCCACTCTTCATGGTATCGGCGACCATCGCGGGGATCTTGTCCTCGGTCACGCCAACATCGGAGAGCTTCGCGGGGATGCCCAGCTCGGCATTGAGCTTCTTGAGCTCGTCGACGAGCATCTGGGGAACGAAGGAATCGTCGGCCTTCTTGCCGTTGGTGATGTAGTTGTAGATCTTGCGGTAACGGCCGTTGTCCGCCAGGGCGTTGAACTCAACGATGGTGGGCAGCAGGATCGCGTTGGCAACGCCGTGCGCGACGCCGAAGAAGCCGCTGACGGGATGACTCATGGCGTGAACGTTGCCGAGCTTGGCCCAGGCAAACGCGATACCGGCGAGGGTGGAGCCGAGCATCATGTTGCAGGCAGCCTCTTCGTTGTCGCGGGAGGCGACAAACTGGCGGATGTTGCCGCCGATGAGCTCCATCGCCTTTTCGGCCATGGCATCGGTGAAGGGGTTGGCCATCTTGGAGACGTAGGCTTCCTCAGCGTGGACGAACGCGTCAACGCCGCAGGCCGCCGCGATCTTGGCGGGGACGGTCATGATGAGCTCGGGATCGAGCAGGGCATAGCCGGGGATCAGATAGTAGCTGATGACGGCCATCTTGAAGTGAGTCTCAGAGTCGGTGATGACGGAGGAGGCGGTCACTTCGCTGCCGGTACCGGCGGTGGTGGGGATCGCGATCATCGGGACGACCGGACCGGGAACCTTGCCGAAGCCGGCGTAGTCGGTGACCTTGCCGCCGTAGGTTGCGAGCAGGCCAACGGACTTGGCGACGTCCATCGGGCCGCCGCCGCCGAGGGCGATGATGCTCTCAGCGCCGCTGCTCTTGTAAACTTCGAGGGCAGCGTTCACGTTGTCGATGGTGGGGTTGGGCTGAAGATCCAGGAACTGGGCGTAGCCGAGGCCCGCCTCGGTGATGATCTTTTCGACCTTGGCGACAACGCCGACGGACTCAAGGCCGTGGTCGCTGACGAGAAGGACCTTCTTGCAGTTGGCTTCCTTCAGCACCTCGGGCAGGCGGGAAAGAGAGCCCTTGCCGAAGATGATTTCCTGAGGAATTTTGAAACTGAAGTCTTTCATGAGTATTTCCTTCTATTTTAAATAAAATTTGTAACTGCGTTTGATGTGCTTACGTGCCGCCGCCGATCAGGCAGAGAGAGATGCTCGGGACATAGGTAACCAGCATCAGCACAATGACCAACAGGATAAACATTGGCATGACCTTTTTAACCTGTGATCCGAATGTAACTCGCCGGTCGACGCCCTGCGCCACGAAGAGGTTGATGCCAAGCGGCGGGGTGATGAGGCCGAGCGTCAGGTTCATGACCATGACAACACCGAACTGGATGGGGTTGTAGCCAAGGGCGCTGATGAGCGGAAAGAGGATCGGGGTGTAAATGTAGGTGGAAGCCGTGGTCTCCATGAAGCAGCCGTTGATCAGCAGGATCACATTGATGACAAGGAGTATGATGACCCAGTTATCCGTGACGCCGAGGATCAGGGAGGAGAGCTTGGCGGGCACCTGCTGGCGCGTGACGACGAAGCTGAAGATGTTGGCCGTCGCGCAGATGAACATGATCATGCAGGAGGTGCGGACCGCTTCAAAGCCGATGTCCAGCATATCGCGCAGCTTGATGCCGCGATAGATGAACAGGGACACGATCGCGCCGTACACCGCCGCAACAGCGGCAGCCTCGGTCGGGGTGAAGAGACCGGAGTAGATACCGCCAAGGATGATGACGGGCATTAAAATCGCGAAGATGGCGCTGCAGAAGGCCTTCCACACGCCGCGCAGGCTGATGCCTTTCTTGCGGGAGCCCCAGCCATACTTGTTGGCCAGAATCACGGTCCAGACGCAGAGGACAATACCCATCAGGATGCCGGGGACAACACCGGCGGCAAACAGGTCGCTGACCGACTCGCCGGTGATCAGAGCATAGTTCACAAAGGGGATGCTGGGAGGAATGATGCAGCCGATGATACCGCCCGAAGCAGCCAGTGCCGCGGCAAAGCCTGCGGGATAGCCGTCGTCGATCATCTGGGGGATCAGGATGCCGCCGATTGCGGCAACGGTCGCCGGTGCGGAGCCAGAGATCGCAGCGAAGAACATACAGGCGATGACCGTAACCACGCCGAGGGAGCCGGGCATCCAGCCGAAGAGCTCATAGCACAGGTTGACGATCTGCTTGGAAATACCGCCCTTGCCCATGATAACACCGGCAAGAACGAACAGAGGGATAGCCACCAGAACGGTGGAGTCGAGCGCAGTGACCATTCTCTGCGCGGCGACGAAGAGCTGGGATGTCTGGCCGTCGGCGACAAGCGCCGCGATGGGGGCAAAGCCGATGCAGACCGCGATCGGCGCGCCGATCACGATAAGCACTGCCAGCGAAATAAATAACGTAGCAATAACCACTTAAATATCACCTCATACTTGTATTCACGGTTTCGCGCCCTTACTCGCGCGGCTGCAGGTAGCTCTTATGACGGAAAATCTGCAGCAGCATCTGGATGATAGAGAGCAGCGCGCTTGCGGGCACGGTACCATAGATCAGGTACATGGGAAGGTGCAGCGCAGGGGAAGTCTGAGCGCTTGCAACGATACGACCCACGAGAACAAAGCCGAAATAGGTGAGAAGCGCAAGGAAGATGATCGTCACGATGTCGGAGAGGAGACGGAAGTACTTGCGGCTCTTTTCGGGGAACATCTTTTCCACGAAGACCGTCACGCCGATGTGCGTGCCGTACTTCCAGCTTGCAGCCACGCCCAGGAAGGACATGTAGATGCACAGGTAGCGGATGATTTCATCGCTCCAGTTGAAGGAGAAATGGAAGCAATAACGCAGAATCACGTTCATGACCATGATCACGGACATCGCCAGAATGAAAACGGACGAGATGAACTTGGTGACCGGAACGTTATCGAAAAAGTCAAGAATACGTTTCACAAAAGGTCGAACCTCCTTAGGTTTCTATAAATGGCCTGCGGTCTGCCGGTCTTTCCGGCAGACCGCAGTGCCGGTCAGTCGAAAATCGTTGTTACTCTGCCTTGGCGGCGGCAACAGCTTCCTTGTAGGCATCGACCAGCTCGTCGCCGACCTTGGCGCGGATCAGATCCTCAACACCGGAGGTGGCATCGACGAACAGCTGAGCCTGCTCATCGGTGGGATAGTAGACCTGCAGGCCGGCGTCGACCATCTTCTGCAGATACTCATCATCGTTCTGCAGGTTGAACTCGCGCTCATACTGGCAGTACTTGGTGGCGTACTCCTGCATCAGCTCCTGGAGATCGGAGGGCAGGCTGTTCCACTTGGCGGTGCTCATGCAGACAATGTACGGGTCATAGATGTGGGGCAGGTAGGTGAGGTACTTAACGACTTCGTTGAAGCCCATGGAATAGGTCAGAGCGATACCGTTCTCCTGACCGTCGACAGTGCCCTGCTGAAGAGCGGTGTACAGCTCGGAGAAGGCCACGGGAGTTGCGGAAGCGCCGAGGCTGTTGACGATCGCCATGTGGATGTCATTTTCCTGCGTGCGGATCTTCAGGCCGACCATATCAGCAGGAGTCTGGATCTCACGCTTGGTGTTGGAGAACATACGCAGGCTGTTGTCGCACCAGCCGAGGAACTTCCAGCCGCCCTCTTCCTCGGTCTTCTGACCGAGCATCTGGCCGAACTCACCGTCATAGACCTCCCAGCCGATCTCACGTTCGTCGATCAGGTAAGGCATGTTGGTAACATAAACGGAGTTGCTGAAGCCAGCGACCACGCCGGAGGAGATGATACCGACGTCAATGGTGCCAAGGGCAACGCCCTCGAGGATCTCACGCTCGGCACCGAGCTGGGAAGCGGGATAGTGCTCGATCTTCAGGCGGCCGCCGGAAGCCTCTTCGAGCTCAGCCGCCATCTTCTCAGTCGCGAGAGCGAGACGGTCGTTGGTGGAGGAGGAGTGTGCCCAGGAAATGGTGTAGACGGTGCCGTCGTCAGAAGAATCACCGCTGCCGTCACCGGAGTCCTTGCTGCCGCAGCCGAAGAGGGAGAAAACAGCGACCAGGCTAAGCAGAAGGGCAAGAATACGAGAAGTCTTTTTCATGTGTAAATCCATCCTTTTCTGTCGTTCTGTTGTTTGAAATTGCTTTGGTAATTTGAGAGGGGGTAAAATCAAATGCTTACCCGCGGTTTCGGAATGAGCACCTCCTTTTTTCTGCCGCGGTGCGGTATATTTTATCTGGTTCAATACAGGATATTGGTGATATAATACGCTATCACCCATACAAGATTATTAATATCTTCTTGTCACCTGACATCTTATCATCAGATGACTTTGGGATAAAAAGAGAGTCAATAGACGCTCTTGATACGCTCCCTGGTGGTGCTGATATGATCAGCGACTGCGGAAATGCAGGCATTGCGGTCTTTTGCTTTCAGGCTGTTGAAAATCTCGTGGTGAGAAAATCGTGCGTCCTGAATGATCTCCGGATGGGAAAACATACGGTAAAGCAAATCGCGGCGCATCTGCGCGATCATATTGTTAACCTGAATAAGCATGGGGTTGCCGGTGATCTCGATGAGCATATTGTGGAAGTTATAATCCGCCTCGACATACTCGTCGATCGTGTGCTCTTCGTCAAACACGTTGACCAGCTTCTCGATCTCATCGTACTGTTCGGGCGTCACACGGTCGTAGATCGCGGCGATGTTGCCGACCTCGATCACGCGGCGAAGCTCGATGAGATGCTCGCTGTTCTCCTTGCTGGGGAAAAAGCCCATGAACTCGAAGAAGTTGCGCGCCACATTGTCGGTGATGAACGTACCCTCACCCTGGCGGGACTCGACCACGCCGTAGGCTGTGAGGATCTTGATGCCTTCGCGCAGGGAAGAACGGCCAACGTTCAGCTCCTTGGCAAGATCGGCTTCGACAGGCAGACGGTCGCCCACCTTCAGCTCGCCCCGCTGGATCTTGCTGCGTATATTATTGACAACTAAGTCACTTGCTGAGACGCGCCCCGTTTCGTTCATACCAAACTCCGATCAAATTCTCTCATGCCTTGCGTGCCGTTTTGTACTGCATCCTTAACATGGTAGTAACCTTATACCCAATTTCGGCAAATGTCAACGCTTTCCTCTGCTCATCAGACGATTTCTGCGCTTTTTACAATCTTGCCCCCCTGATATCCGTCAAATTCACCATACAAAAACTACTGTAAGAGTAGGTTTTATTCAGAATTGTCAATTTATTATCATTTGTGCATTTTCCCTGCTCCATAGGATATTTTTTCAAACAATTCACGATCTGTTGATCTCTCTTTTCCCTGTTGCGCAGCCGCGCCGATTCTGCTATGCTGGGTGCAGCAGATCACCCAATGCAAAAGGAGATTGACATCTTATGGTAGAAAATTATCAGGAAATGCTGCAAAACGAGTCCAACGGCTTCATCCGCCACAACGGCATCCGCATCGTCTCGGTCGACGAGGAAAAGAGCGTGCTCGAGGCGGAGATCACCGACCTGAGCCGCAACGTCTGGGGCGGCGTGCACGGCGGCTTCCTCTACACGATGGCCGACACCGCCGCGGGCGCGTTCGCGCGCATCAAGTACGGCCGGCGCAACGTGACGCTCAACGGCTCGATCAACTATCTGCGCTCCGCCGCGCACGCCAAAACGCTCACCGCCGTCTGCCGTGAGGTCAAAGTCGGCGGTCACGTCGGCTTTTTCGAGGTCAACATCACCGACGACGCCAAAAACCTCATCGCCCGTGCCGAGGTAAATATGTACTTCTTGCAGGAGTAATGGCTCGCAGCCGCGAAAGAATCAAGGACGCCCGAGGACAGGCTCCGCTCTCCTAATGTGGTGTCTACCAAGGGCGGCCTTGTCTGCAATTACGCGCCGTGTTTCCACATGGCAAAAAGGGAATCACCTTGCCCCTGCGATCTTCTGCGTGGCCCGCAGGGAAAACGGCGCGACGATCAGCATCTGAAGCGGCAGCGCGATCGTGAAGTTGTATGGCTGATACGTAAAGAAGTCCACGAGTCCCTCTCTCCCGAATTTTCCCGAAACGACAACGGAAAACACCGTCATCACGAGCGTCATCAGGATCACCATGCAGAACCGCAGCACAAACGCCCGATACATTTTCCTGTCGCCAGGTGAGCGCATTCTCTGCACGATCCTGCGTGAAAGCGGTGTGCAGATGAAAAGGTCGCAAAGCACACCGACAACGTAGCCGAGCGGCAGCCGCTGCAGCGCGGTCGGCCAGCCCCCCGCTCAAATGTCCGAGCCGGATAAGCCATGTTCAGCGCCACCATCATGTAGATCATGATCAAGCTCAGGCATAATCCCTGTTTTTTACTCTTTGGCATTTTGTTCTCGCTTTCCGGAAAAAGATGATAAACGCCGTCCGCCAGTCAGACAATGGGCCTGCAACATTTATCGTCTTTCTCTGTACCTTAATTGTATTGCTGTCCTATTTGTGACAACGAAGAAAGTATAGCAGAACTTTCTCCCCCGCATATCTTAGACAGCTATCAACAAAATCGACCGCAAAACGAAGATTTTCTGTGCGGGTCGAACAAAGCGCTTTGCGGATTCCTGCTTTCGCTATCCCTGTCGGATCTCGAAGCCCGTTTCTTCACCAGGAAACAACTAAAGAAAAAGTGAGGGACCCTCAGCTTCTGACACAGCCGAAATTTTGAAACTGTTGCAGGATCATCCAGATCTTTCAGCGAAACTCATGCTGCTATTAAAAGCCTCTGCGTAAGATGACACTCCATGCAAGCACTTTTTTGTTTAGCACAATGTTTAGCAAAACCCGTAAATTAGAGTATTTGATATCTATCTCAAAAAAAGAAAAAGCCTCGAAACCATTGCGGTTTCAAGACTTTCAATGGAGCTGCTGGGCAGATTCGAACTGCCGACCTCATCCTTACCAAGGATGCGCTCTACCTACTGAGCTACAGCAGCAAATGGCGACCAGGAAGGGGTTCGAACCCTCGACCTCCGGCGTGACAGGCCGGCGTTCTAACCAGCTGAACTACCTGGCCATTTACTGAGGTGTTCTAATCAAAGAACAGATTTATTATAACATTTACAAGCGGACTTGTAAAGTATTTTTTTATGGCAGGGGCAGAAAGACTCGAACTCTCGACACGCGGTTTTGGAGACCGCTGCTCTACCAACTGAGCTATACCCCTATGTGGTGGGCCTTCGGGGACTCGAACCCAGGACCGACCGGTTATGAGCCGGCCGCTCTAACCAACTGAGCTAAAGGCCCAAGTGATTGTCTATCCCTGATTTTTAAAAAAGAAAGAGTGCCGCCACCAGAGTGGCGGCACTCTTGGCTCCCCCTGTTGGACTCGAACCAACGACACCGCGGTTAACAGCCGCGTGCTCTACCGACTGAGCTAAGGAGGAGTGTTGGCGCTACCTATCTTTCCGGGCCGTCTCCAGCCAA
>CALAAN010000056.1 GCA_937884915.1 uncultured Oscillibacter sp. | reverse complement strand
TGATCCAGCTTGTGAAGTATTCAAGGATCGACGTGACGATCGCGCCGAAGATGAACGTGAGCACCGGATTCCGGAAACCGCCATGCAGCAGATAGAGCACGAGCAGCGCGCCGTGGCCGTAAATGGGGCAGAGAAAACCGTTGAGAAAGCCTCGCTTTTCGCAGATGTGGCCCTTGGGGATGGAGCAGTAGAGCATCTCACCGCACCAGCCGAGGGTGCTGTACGCAATGTAGAGCAGAAACAGCTCGCATACATCTTCAAAATTGGAGGGTAAGGGGAGGGCTTGCAGTGTGGTCATTCAATTTCTCCTTTATCAATTGGGATTACAGGGACAGGAAGGTGACGCCGTCGCGGCCGGAAAGATAGGCGCTCTCGCGGTGCTGGCAGGTGAAAAGCAGGATCTGGCGGGTCTTGCTTTCCTCCAATAAAAGCTCGAGCGCAGCGCGGCAGCGTTCATCGTCGAAGCGAACGAGCGCGTCGTCGAGCACGACGGGCGGGGGATCGTCCGCGGGCAGGACCGTCTCGCAGATGGCGAGGCGCACGGCGAGATACAGCTGATCGAGCGTGCCGAAGCTCAGAAGCTGCGCATCATGTGAAACGTTCTCACCCGTTTCACCCGCCTGCGCGGAAAACGTGCGGTCGAGCAGGACGCTTTCGTATCTGCCGCCCGTCAGGCGGGAGAAGAGCTCGCCGGCGCGGCGGCTGAGCGCGGGGGAAAAGCGGTTTTGCAGCGCGGTGTTCGCGCTTTGCAGCGATTCCATCGCAAGGGCAATGGCGTCGTATTCCGATTGCTTCTGCGCAAGCTCGCCGCGCTTCTGCGCGAGCGCGGCTTCGAGCTCGGCGGCGTCGCCGATGGCGCGGCAGCGGCCGGAGGTGTAGTCGAAGGTGCTCTGCGCCTCGCGGCGGCGCTGGGTGAGCGCGTCGAGCGCGCCTTGCAGCTCCGCGCGGGAGCGCGCGGGACGCGCGGCGGGCTCGTCGGGAACGCCGCCCTTCGGTGCGCGGGCAGAAAGCAGCTCGCAGCGCAGCGAGAGGTCGCGCGCATCGCGCGCCAGGGAGTCCAGCTCGGCGTATTTTTGCAGCGCGGCGTCGAGATACGCGCCGACGCGGGAGATGTCGCCCGCGGGGATGAGCACGAGCAGTTCGCGCACGGCGCTGTCGTACAGCTTTTGCTGCGCGGCGGCATCGGAGCGCGCCTCGAGCAGGGCCTGCTCCAAGATGCCGCGTTTTTCATTGTGCAAAGCGCGGGTTTTGCACGCATTGTTCCAGCTTAAGATGAGAAGCGCAGCCAGCGCGGCGCCGGAGACGATGCGTCCGGCCAGCGCGACGCCGCTGGGCAATGCGGAAACAAATATAAAGAGCAGCAATAGCACAGTGCTTACTATTATATAAGGTAATAGTGAGCGCGGGCGCTCGGCGGGCCTTGCGTCAAAATCAGACAGAGCGGTTTCGGCGTCGTCACAGCGCTGCTGCGCACCCGCGGCCTCGGCTTTGAGGGAAGAGAACGCGTTGAGCCTTGCGCGGCCCTGCTCCAGCGCGTCGCGCGCGGGCACGTTCTGCTCGATCAGCGCGCGGCGGAGGCGTTCGGCTTTGCCTTCGGCGGTCTGCCATGCCTGCCTTGCTTCCGCGGCAGCGCGGCGGGCGTCCTGTGCATCGCAGAGATCGTGCGCGTGAAGCTGCCCGCGAAGCGAGGCCTCTTCAGTGTCGAACGCGGCGAGGGCCTCCTCGGCCTCGCGTTTGCTGCGCGTGAGTTGAGACAATTCTTCGAGCGCGCGCTCCTGCGCGCTGATCTCGGCCTCGAGCACAGGGATGCGGCCGGACTTGTTGTATTTGCGGGCGTTGAGCTGCTTTTTGAGCGCGGCGGCCGCCTCGCTGAACGACTGGCCCTCTTCGCCCGTGGTGATGAGCGCGGCGATACGGCGCTCAAGTTCGGCGCTCGCGTCGACCGTCAAACTGCTCTGGCGGATGAACGCGCTGCGCTCGTAGACCTCGCATGGGACGCCGAGCAGCGTTTCGCCGGAGTCGGCGGCAGTCAAGCCGTCGACCGTTTCACCGCTGCCGGTATAGACGGTGGAAAAGCGGCCCATGGGGCTATTCGCGCGCGCAGTGTCGCGCTGCAAGGTGATATCGCCCTTTTGGCACGTGAGCGCCAGCGTGCCGCGCATCGGCGAGAGCGACCAGGGGGCGTAGCGGTTCTTATCCGCCAGCGCGCCGCGCTCCCGCGGCGGAAAGCCGTAGAGCATCACGCGAAGAAACGCGAGCAGCGTCGACTTGCCGGACTCATTCGGCGCTTCTATGATATTAAGTCCGCTCGAAAACGAGAGCGAGCGGTGATCGAGCTTCCCAAAAGTGGCCTCGATATGTTGGAAATCCAAGGGAAATACCCTCCTAATGAGACGATTCTGCTATTATAACATTAGACAGGGCGTTTGTCTCTACCTGCCCCTGAAAAAATAATTTGAAAAGTTTGAAAAAAGGTGTTGACAAAAGGGGTGGGAGATGCTAAGATAACACCTGTTCCGCGAATGGAGCGTGCACCTTGTAAATTAAACAAC
>CALAAN010000055.1 GCA_937884915.1 uncultured Oscillibacter sp. | reverse complement strand
TCTGCTTTTCCATGGCGTTCTGAATTTCCTTGGGCGGCAGAATGTTCTTGAGCTCCACGCGGTTGACCTTGATGCCCCAGGGATCGGTGGCCTCGTCGAGGATGGAGCGCATCTTGGCGTTGATGACGTCGCGGCTGGTGAGGGACTGGTCGAGCTCCATTTCGCCGATGATGTTGCGGAGCGTCGTGGCGGTCAGGTTCTCGATGGCGTTCATCGGGTGCTCGACGCCGTAGGTGTAGAGCTTGGGGTCGGTGATCTGGAAGTAGATGACCGTGTCGATCTGCATCGTGACGTTATCCTTCGTAATGACGGGCTGGGGATCGAAGTCAGCCACCTGCTCTTTGAGGCTGACCTTCTTCACGACGCGCTTGAAGTGCAGGCCCACGCCCCATGTTGCGCTGTAAGCGCCGAGGCGCTCAACGACGTATGCCCTCGACTGCTGTACGATCTGGATGTTCGTGACGAGCACCAGAAGCACCAGCAGCACTAAAATGCCGATACCGATATAGCCGATCCATTGCATAGTTCTTTTCCTCCTAAAATGTTGTGTGGTTTGGGTTTACTCTCTTCTCTCGGTTTCTTTACTCTCGCGCACGTAGAGCTTGACGCCCTCCATGCGAACGATTCTTGCCATTTTCCCCTTGGGGATGATATTGCCGTTTTCGCTGCGCGCCGTCCAGGTCTTGCCGTCGATGTACACAGCGCCGGTGGCGTTCTCGTTGTCCACCGTTTCGGTCACCTTGGCCTCGTGGTGCAGCACGCGGTCGGCGTTCGTGGGCACGATGGTCTTATCCAGCATCTTGCGCGCAAGGGGCCTTGTAGCGATGAGCGCCAGAATGGATACGATCAGGAAGACCGCGAATTGCAGCCACAGCACCGCGCCCAGCTCTGTCGCCACCAGCGCGGCCACCGCACCCACGACGAACCAGATCGACACCAGCCCCGCCGTCGCCGCCTCGGCGATGCCGAAGATGATGATGGCGGCGATCCAGATAATGGTCATCATTTCATCTGCTCCTCCTTTCAAACTGCGCATACAGTAGACGTATGCCGGACCGATCATCGCGATGACGGTCAGCAGCATGATCCCGATGCTTTTGTTGTAGGGCGACAGATTCGCGTACAGGTTCGACAACTCGCTGCCGAGCGTGCGCGCGGACAGCAGCGGAGCTTCGACCGGCGGCTCGCCGGGAGTGGGGACTTCTTCTTTGAACAGCTCGTCCATCGTCACGCCGTAGCGGTTGCAGATGAAGATGATCTTCTCCATCTCGGGGTAGCCGCGATTGGACTCCCAGCGCGAGACCGACTGGCGCGAGACTTGCAGCTGTTCGGCAAATTCCTCCTGTGTCAGTCCGCTGCGTTTGCGGACCTCCTGGAGCCGCTCGCCAAATGCCATTGCGTTCCCTCCGTTTCTCTGTCTGAAGATAAGATAGCAAAAATGCGCGTCCGTTTCCAGCAACTTCAGTGTTGCATTCCGTGTTTTTTGGGGAAATTTCGCGCAAGTTTGATGTTACATCCATGTGACAGCGCGCTTTCCGCGCTGTTTTTCCTATTGTACCACATGCTCCACCGCTTTACCATGCTTATTTTGACGCGGCGATTGCCTTTTTTGTTCCCATCCGCTATACTAAGGGCAAATCATTTTTTCGGGAGCGTTATTATGCTGGAATTTGTCATTCCCTGCCTGCTGGGACTCGAAAGTCTCGTCGGCGATGAGATCAAAAAGCTGGGACTTTCCGACGTGCGCGTCGAAAACGGCCGCGTTCTCTGCCGCGGCGAGGCGCGCGACATCGCGCGGCTCAACATCAACCTGCGCTGCGGCGCGCGCGTCATTCTGGTTCTGCACAAGTTCCGCGCGACGGATTTTGAAGCGCTCTTCCAGGGCGTGCACGCGGTGCACTGGGAGGACTGGATCCCGCGCGAGGGCGAGTTCCCCGTCGTGGGCTATTCCATCAACTCGACGCTCCACTCCGTGCCCGCCTGCCAGTCGATCGTCAAAAAGGCGGTCGTCGACCGCCTGAGCGCGGCCTACGGCATCGCGCAATTCCCCGAAACGGGGCGGCGCTATCAGGTGCGCTTTTCCATCATGAAGGACGAGGTCACCGTCGGGCTCGACACCTCGGGCGAGGGGCTTTACAAGCGCGGCTACCGCGCCCACGGCCTGGCAGCCCCGCTCAAAGAGACGCCCGCCGCCGCGATGGACAAGCTCTCGCACTATAATGGCCGCGACCCGTTCTGCGATCCATTCTGCGGCAGCGGCACCATCGCCATCGAGGCAGCGCTCATCGCGCGCAACCGCGCGCCGGGCCTCAACCGCAGCTTTGCCGCCCAGCACTGGGCCACGCTCGACAAAACGCTCTGGCTCGACGCAGCCGACGAGGCCATGGACAACGAGTTCCACGGCAAGTATGAAATTTGGGGCGGCGACATCGACCCCGACGCCGTCGAGCTCTCGCGCCACAACGCCGAGCTCGCCGAGGTCGACGACATCGTCAAGTTCGAGGTCGACGACGCCACGCGCTTCCACTGGGGCGGACTCTATGGCCGCATCG
>CALAAN010000054.1 GCA_937884915.1 uncultured Oscillibacter sp. | reverse complement strand
CGCATGTTCAGAAATTCCGCGCTGCCGGGGACGAACAGCGGCAGCACCCAGCGCTTTTCGTGCTTGGGGTTCTTGCCGTCTAAGTTTTCCCAGTTGTACTCGATGATGCCCGTCCACGCCATCTCCGTCAGGAGCTTTTCAAGCGGCTCGCGCTCCATCTTCGTCAGCTTCATCAGCTGCTCGGTCGTCTTAGGCTTGCGCACGCCCATCTTGAGCGCGACATCGACCATCTCGTCGGTCATCACGCCGGCAAGACCCCAGTATTCGGGATCGTCCGCCGTAGCCTTGAGGCCGATGCGGTTCGTGATCATGCTGCCAAGCTTGAGGACATTTTCGCGCGGGGCGTCCGTGCGGGGAATTTTGAAATCCAGCTTACTCTCGTCGAGAGGGAAATTCGTGGGCTTGCTACCGTTGATATCGCTCATGTTCCTGCTCTCCTTTTTCGCGGCGTACCGCGTGCCTGCCGCCGCGCAGCAAAATATGCGCGGCGATCATCACCTATCTTATCCGAGCCTTATTTTACAGGAAAATGTTGGATTTTTCCATTGACTGATTCCATAAACCGCAGTCATATCGCCTCTTTCCCCGCATTTTTGCGCAGATCGGCAAAATTGCCCAAATTCACTGCTCTAAGAACCGCCGCGCGAGCGCGGGCGCGTTCGTATTTTTGAGACACACGACGTTCAGTTCGTGCACACCCGTGAGCGGCGGACAGGAAAAATGCCCGAACTGCGCATCGTCCTTGACGACGGCCTCGTAGAGGAAGCTCACGCCGCAGCCCTCGCTCACCAGATGACGGATGAGCTTGAAGCTGCTGATGCAGACATTCGCGCGGAACGCCTCGACCGTGTAGCCGCACTGCATGAGCTCGCGCTCTAAAATCTTTCGCGTGCCGGAGCCCGGCTCGCGCAGGATGAGCCGCTCAGAAAAAAGCTCATTCATCGGCACCTCGCGGCCTGAAAACGGGTGATCTTTCGCGCAGATGCCGATGTAGGGCTCGTTGCGCAGCAGAAAGCTCTCGTACCGGCTCTTGTCGAAAATGCCCTCGAGCACGACGAAGTCGAGCTCCCCGCCCTCGAGCTGGGCGAGCAGATGCGCCGTGTTGTCGACAGTGAAAAAGAGCTCGTTGTCCGGCTCTTTCAAAAAGCGGCTGATCTGCGGCAGCAGGATATAATCGCCGATGGACTTCGTCGCGCCGATGCGCAGGCTCGTCTTCTCCTGCCGTTTGAGCGCGCGGCGCAGCTCCTCGTCCTGATAGCGCTGGCTGATGGCGTAGATCTCAAGCGTCTCGCCCTGCGGCGTTTTTCTGAGCTTTCGGCTGTCGTAGGTGAAAAGGCGCACGCCGTACAGCGCTTCAAGCGCCTGGATCTGCTTCGTCACGGCAGGCTGCGTCAAATGCAGCTGCTCCGCCGCTTTGCGATAATTCATCGTGGCGCACACGGTCAAAAAGGTCTCAAGCCGCTGGTCCATTGTTCTCTCTCCTTTGTCGATAACAAACAGGAATCGACATATTCTTATTTATAATTTTATTATATCATAGGTCGGTGATATAATACACCCGCAATATGCATTGGAGGAGAGAAAATCTCATGAAATTCATCGAAACCGTGAAAAAAATGCTGCCCGGCTGCACCATCGCGCTCGTCATCGCCGTGGTGGCCAAGCTGCTCGAGCAGCTCGAGGAGTCCGCGGGGCTGCACCTGATCGGCGCATCGGTCATCGCGATGTTCATCGGCATGATCGTGAACCGCTTCTACGCGCCGAACGACAAGACGAAACCCGGCATCAAGTTCACCTCGAAAAAAATTCTCAAATTCGCCATCATTCTGCTCGGCGCCAGCCTGAACATCACCACCGTGCTGACGGTCGGCAAGTTCTCGCTGACCGTCATGCTCTTCACGCTCGCGACATGCTTTGGCCTCGGCTATGTGATCGGCAAGGCGCTTGGCCTCGACTGGAAGACGAGCAGCCTCATCAACGCGGGCACCGGCATCTGCGGCGGCAGCGCCATCGCCGCCATCGCGCCCGTCATCGAGGCGACGGACATGGACATCGCCTACGGCATGTCCGCGACGTTCCTCTTTGACACGATCATGGTCGTTGTGTTCCCGCTGCTCGGCCGCGCGATGGGCCTTTCCGACGCGGCGTTCGGCCTGTGGGCCGGCACAGCGGTCAATGACACGTCGAGCGTCGTCGCCACGGGCTACGCCTTCAGCGAGGCCGCAGGTGACTTTGCCACGATGGTCAAGCTGACGCGCACGCTCGCCATTATCCCGACGGTGCTGGTCTTCGCCGCCATCAGCGTGCACCTCAAGAAAAAGGCCGCCGCGCAGAGCGGCGACCATGGCGTCAAGGTCAATATGAAGTCGGTGTTCCCGTGGTTCATCCTCGGTTTCCTCGCGATGTCCATTCTGTGCAGCGTCGGCGTCATTCCCGCCGGTCTCGCCGCCGCGCTCAAGAGCATCAGCAAATTTCTGATGGTCGCGGCGCTCGCCGCCATCGGCCTCAACACCAATTTCGCGGCGCTGTGCAAGTCCGGCGCAAAGCCGATGCT
>CALAAN010000053.1 GCA_937884915.1 uncultured Oscillibacter sp. | reverse complement strand
AAAAATAAAACCCCCGGAAAACCGGGGGTTCATGCTTGTTAAGCATGAAAGGAGTTGTTGGACGAAAGACGGCAAGCAACTGAAAATTTTACAAATCGCCGGACATGAAGCCGCCGCGGAGCCAGTTGGCGAGCTCGGCGGGGGTGCCGGGGACGCCGACGGTGGCGAATTCCGTGCGGGAGGGGATCATCTGCGAATTGTCGGAGCTCTCCGCCCACTGGACGCGCTGCAAAATGTGGTCCGTGCAGTGCTCGAGCGGGCCGTCGGGCGCGGGTTTGTATTGGAGGAGGATCGTCACGCAGCGGTTGTCGGACGTCCAGCGGCCGAAGTTCGTCGTGGGCTTGCGCCACTTCCAGAGGCATTCATTGCCGCGCTGCTTTTTGAGCTTCAGGTAGCCGTTTGCGATGTCCTGCGTGCAGCGCATGAGCCAGATGACGTGGTAGCCCGCGCGCTGGAAGTGGGAGCAGACGTCGAAAAAGTGCTCCTCCATGAGTAAGCCGTCCTGCAGCATCATCACGAAGTGGTTGATCTGCACGTAGGCGGTGACGGTGCGGCCGTCGACGGTGACGGGGACATCGCGGCACTCGGGCGGGACGATCGCGCGCCACTGCTCGCGCCATGCGGAGGCAGAGGACTGGACGGGCGGGGGCGTTTTCTTCTTCCAAAACAGCATGGGGCGCTCCTTTTCCTTTACGCGATTTTTATTCCAGTATAGCGAAAATGGGGCGAAAAGGCAAGAAATATCGGCGCTTTACGGGGATTTGACAAAGAGCAAAGCGACGGGCGCTTGCTATTTCGGCGGAAACATGATATTCTACTGTAGTTCCAATGGCATTCGACTTTCTTTGCAAGGAGAAACGACATGAAGCTCGATCACAGGCGCACGGTGCTGGTGGGGCTGGCGTTTTTGTCCATCTGCGCGTTCTGGCAGATGTACGACAACATCATCCCGCTGATTTTGACGAACACGTTCCACTTAGACGAGACCATTTCCGGCGCGATCATGGCGGCGGACAATGTGCTGGCGCTGTTTTTGCTGCCGTTTTTCGGCGCGCTGAGCGATCGGACGAGCACGAAGATCGGGCGGCGGATGCCGTTCATCCTCGGCGGCACGGCGGCTGCGGTGATCCTGATGAATCTGCTGCCGGTTTTTGACAACGCTTACGCGGGCGGCGCGAGCGCGGGGAAGCTGGCGCTTTTCGTCGTCACGCTGGGGCTGCTGCTCGTGGCGATGGGGACGTACCGCTCGCCCGCGGTGGCGCTGATGCCGGACGTGACGCCCAAGCCCTTGCGTTCGCGCGCGAACGCGATCATCAACCTGATGGGCGCGGTCGGCGGCATCGCGTATCTCATTGTGGCGGCGGTGCTGTATCCGAACAGTAAGACCGAGGGCCTTACGCATGTGAACTATCAGCCGCTGTTTATCGTCGTGTCGGTGCTGATGGCGGCGTCGGTCATCGTGCTGTATTTGACGACGAACGAGCCGAAGCTCGCGGCGGCGGAGAAGGAATACGAGACCGAGCATCCCGAGCAGCAGCTCGTGGAGGAGGAGCCGGACGGCAGCGAGGAACTGCCCAAAGAGGTCAGGCGCAGCCTTGTGATGCTGCTGTGCTCGATCGCGCTGTGGTACATCGGCTACAACGGCGTGACGACGTGGTGGACGACGTATGTCGGGCGCGTGATGGGGCAGGGCCTCGGCGGCGCGTCGACGTGCCTGCTTGTCGCGACGGGCGGGGCCATCGTGTCGTACATTCCTGTGGGGCAGCTCGCGTCGAAGATCGGCAGAAAGAAGACCATTCAGGGCGGCGTGCTGCTGCTCGCGGCGTGCTTCGCGTCGGGGTACTTTTTGACGACGCACTATCAGAGCATCAACGCGGTCATGTTTGTCGTGTTTGCGCTTGTCGGCCTTGCGTGGGCGGCGATCAACGTCAATTCGCTGCCGATGGTCGTGGAAATGTGCAAGGGCAGCGACATCGGCAAGTTCACGGGCTACTACTATACGTTTTCGATGGCGGCGCAGGTCGTGACGCCGATTCTGGCGGGCACGCTCTTGAAGCATATCAGCTACAGTGTGCTGTTCCCGTATGCGGCGTTCTTCGTGGCGTGCAGCTTTGTGACGATGTGCTTCGTGCGCCACGGCGACTGCAAGGTGGAGGCCAAGGCCGGCCTTGCGGCGTTTGAGGACATGGATGCGGATTAAATCGAATACAAGAAGTGATCTAAAATGAAAATTTTACAGATCGTTGTCGGAATCTGCCTGATTTTGGCGATTCTGTGGGCGATTCTGCTGCGTGCGCGGCGCGGGACGGAGTCGATGGCGGCGCTGCGGAAGTTCCGCTATGCGCACCGCGGACTCCATGATAAGGAAGCGGGCATTCCCGAAAATTCGCTGCCGGCGTTCTCACGCGCGATCGCGCGGGGCTTCGGCGCGGAACTTGACGTGCACCTGCTGCGCGACGGGACGCTTGCCGTGTTCCACGACAGCGATGTGAAGCGCATGACGGGCCGCGAGGGGTATCTGGAAGACCTGAGCGCGGACGAGCTCAAGGACTA
>CALAAN010000052.1 GCA_937884915.1 uncultured Oscillibacter sp. | reverse complement strand
GCCCGCAAGCTCCACGCTCGCAATGTCGTCCGCCGTCACGCCGCGCTGCTCAAGCAGCACCCGAATGCCGCCCGCCACCGCCGCCTTGGCGAGCTGCAAATTGCGCACATCGCGCGCCGTCAGGCTCACGGCCTTTGTCAGGTGGAACATGCCGTTGCCCTGACCGTCCTCGGTCAGGTAGCGGCGCATGTCCTCCGGCGCATCCTGCGGCGGCAGCAGCCGCCCGCTCTCGTCGATCACACCGCGGTCCAAAAGCACGGCAACAAGGTCGATCAATCCTGAACCGCAGATACCCTTTGCCTCACCACCGCCGACGATGTCGCAGAGGAAACCTCTATCGTAGCGCACGTGGCTCACCGCGCCCGTGATGCCAGGCATGCCGCAGCGGATGCCCGCGCCCTCGAACGCGGGGCCCGAGGCGACCGCGCAGCAGAGCGCGCCGTCCTCATTTCCCAGCGCCATTTCGCCGTTCGTGCCGATATCGAGAAACAGCCGCAATTCGGGCTGCGCAAAAAGTCCGTCTGCCAGCAGTCCCGCCGTGATGTCGCCGCCGACATAGCCCGCGACGCACGGGGCAAAGCGCACGGGAATGCCCGAAAGCGGCTTGCCCGCGCCGTCTTCAAAAAGCGTTTCCGGCTGAAACGGCGCGCGGGCGATAGATGCGACCTCGCGCCCGTCGAACAGGTGCTGCATCACAGTGTTGCCCGCGATGATAAGCTCTTCGACATTCTCCGTCTTCCGTCCGGCGGCAAAAAGCGCCTGCTGCAAAAGCTCGTGCACCTGCGCACGGATACAGCGCGACAGCTCGTCGAGTCCGTCGGGCGCTTCCATCGTGTGTTGGATGCGGCTGATGACGTCCGCGCCGTAAGGCACCTGCGCGTTCCAGTCTTGCGTCTGCGCGAGCAGCTTTCCGTCCGCGCGGTCGAAGAGCCGCAGCGCCACCGTCGTCGTACCGAGGTCGACCGCCGCGCCAAGGCCGGAGCGGCCTGCCTGCGCCTTCGGCAGCGTGAGCGTGTCCGTCAGGATGACGCCGCGCATCGTCTCCGGCAGGTCGATCCGATCACCGTCCTGCGCCCGCGTCTTGCAGGCAAGGCGCGGCACGCCGTTCACCTTCACGCGGCATTTACCGCAGCGGCCCTTGCCGCCGCAGGCCGCTGGGATGGAATATCCGGCCCGCCGCAGCGCGGAGAGCAGCGTCTCCCCCGTCTCGAACGAGACCGGCGTGATTTTCGCCCCCTGCTGAACTTGAATGCTTGACACGAGCTTCACCCGCCCATATAATAGATAAATATTGTATAAATAGTATTTTACGCAGAAATAAATTCCCTTGTCAAGAGGCATTGCTTATGACAGACCTTCTCACCCTCGCCCGCGAGGTTGGCTTTTCCCAGTGCGCACCGGTGAATATGGATGCGCTCGAGCCGCTCGAAGCCGTGCGCGCCATGTGCGAGGCCGACCGCTGCGGCCGCTACGGCAAAAGCTGGAGCTGCCCGCCCGCCTGCGGCACGCTCGATCAGGCAAGGGCGCAGATCAAGCGTTACTCACAGGGAATTTTAGTCCAGAGCACCGCGCAGCTTGAGGACGAATTCGATTACATCGGCATGACGACGCTTTCAGAAGCCCACAAAAAGCGTTTTATGACCTTTGCCCGTCAGGCGCGGCTCTTATATCCCCACTGCCTGCCGCTGACGGCGCGCACCTGCACGCTCTGCCATACGTGTACCTATCCGGAGCGGCCCTGCCGCCATCCCAAGCAGCGTCTTTCTTCGATGGAGGCCTACGGGCTGTTCGTCAGCGACGTCTGCGTCCGCTCGAACCTCGCCTACAACTACGGCCCCCGCACTTTGACCTACACAGCCTGTGTGCTGTATTGATAAAGGAGATTTTCCCATGTCTACCCCGAAAGAAATTTTTCTTGAACTCATCAAGCCTGACGGCCAGCCCGAGCGTCAGCTTTGCCAGTACGAGGCACTGCACATGTGCCTGACGGACCCCATCAACACCTATCTTCGCGGCAACCGCAAGCGCGGCACCGTGAGCAAGGACCGCTGGGGCACAACCATCAGCTTTCCCGAGGACGCCCCCGGCCCCATCCCCGTTCACACGCCGGAGCTGTCGGTCTGCACGGATGTCACCCGCTGGAAAGAGACCGTCCACGTGCCCGATCTGAGCGTCTGCTCCGAGGGCTGGGAGGAGTGCCGCACGCGCTCGCGCGCCGCTGCCGACGCCGAGGGCAGGCTTCTCGCCGGTTTCATGGGCACAGGCATTTTTGAGCAGTGCCACTTCCTCATGGGCTTTGAAGATACGCTGACCGCGCTCTACGAGCATCCCGACGAGATGCACGAGCTCATCGAGGCGATCACGCAGTACCGCCTTGACTATGTCCGCCGCCTGATCGACGGCTTACAGCCCGACGTCGTTTTCTCCCACGACGACTGGGGCACGAAAAACGCCCTCTTCATGAATCCCGATATGTGGCGCGAGTTCTTCAAGGAACCCTACCGCCGCTTCTACGGCTACATCCGCTCGCGCGGCGTCATCGCCATCCACCACGCCGACTCGTACCTCGTCCCCATTGTAGACGACATGACCGAGATCGGCATTCAGGTCTGGCAGGGTGTGCTGCCGGAGAACGATATCCCCGCCCTCCAGCGTCACCTGAACGGCAAGCTCACGCTCATGGGCGGCTTCGGCGCCGCCATCGACCGTGCGGATGCGCAGCCGGACGAAATTCTTGCCTACGCAAGAGACGCGCTCGCGCGCTGCTGCCCCGGCGGACACTTCATTCCCTCGATCACCTACGGCCTTGCCGGTACAGTCTTCCCACATGTGGATCAGTATCTCGATCAGGCCGTAAACGAGTACAACGCGGAGCTGCACATCCCCGTCACGCCGCTTCCCGCCGTGCCGAAGCGCAAGGTCGGCGAGGCAAAGGCCGAGACGGTGCAGGCCGCAGCCTCCGCGCAGGAATCCGCTGACATCTTTGAGCTGATCGCCCGCGCGCTCGAGCGCGGCCAGCAGAAAAAGCTGCTCACCCTCTGCCAGCAGGCGCTTGATGAGGGCCACGGCCCAAGCGACATTCTCTCCAAGGGCATGATCGTCGGCATGAACCGCCTCGGCGAGGCGTTTTCGGCCAACCGCGCGTTCGTGCCCGAAATGCTCATGGCCGCGCGCTGCATGTCCGCCGCCACGGAGTTCTTGAAGCCCCTGATGGTCGGCGAGGGCAACGAGCCCGTCGGCCGCGTGTGCCTCGGCACCGTGAAGGGCGATATGCACGACATCGGCAAAAACCTCGTCAAGATCATGATGGAGGGCAGCGGCATCGAGGTCTTCGACCTCGGCACCGACGCCTCGGCGGAAAAATTTGTCGACACCGCCGTGCAGAATCACTGCGGCGTGATCGCCTGCTCATCGCTTCTGACCACCACGATGGAGGAGATGCGCCGCGTCGTCGCACTCGTCCACGAGCGCGGCCTGCAGGATCAGATCAAGGTCATCATCGGCGGCGCGCCCATCAGCCAGAGTTTCTGCGATGAGATCGGCGCAGACTTCTACGGTGAGGACGCCGGCGCCTCCGCCCGCGAGGCCGTCGCCATCCTGAAGGCACAGAAGGCGTCGTAAGCAATCATAATACGTCAAAAAGGGTCCCGTCCGAAGACGGGACCTTTTTTCTATGCATTCTGTTGTGAGTTATGTATCCTTACTTGCCCGCGTACTCGACCAGTGTCTTGAAGAAGTTCAGGCAGGTCTCATAGTCGCACAGGGCCTTTTCGGGGGTCTTGGTGTAGAGCACGAACTTGCAGTCGTTCTCGGGGTGGAACTGCACGCCGAGGCAGAACGTCTTGTCCTGACGCTCGACCGCCTCGATGATCTCCACGCCGTCGATCGTCGCCGTGCTGACGACGGTGAGGTTCGTGCCCTCAACGCCGCCGACCGCCTGGTGGTGCCAGGAGGAGACGTTCTTCAGCTCCGTGGAGCCGACGATCTTGTAGAGCCACTTGGAGGCGTCCTTGTTGATGACCACATCGTGACGGGCATAGGTGCGGTCAGGCGCGCCGACAGGCATTCTGTGCGAGTCGTGATAGGTCGCGCCCTGCTCCTTATAGTAGTTGGGGATATCCTGAATGAACGTGCAGCCGGAGACGATGGACATCACCTGCTCGCCGCGGCAGACCGCGAACGTCGGCACATCCTTTTCGAGGCAATAGGCCATGAGCATGTAGTCGGAGATATCGCGCGTGGCGTTGATCTCTTCGCCCTCGTTCTTTTCCTTCTCGGGGACCTTGAACAGAGATGGGCTCACATCCTCGCCGCCGGTGAAGAACACGCCGTCGATGGCCTGCATCACAGCGCCGACGTTGCTGGTCGTGAGATCCTTTTCCTTCACCTTGTCGGCGTATTCCTGCTTGAGCATGCCGCTCTCTTCGAGATAAGCGGACTCGATCTTGCCCTCGGCGTCGTACTTCACGGCCGTGCTCGTCACCTGATCGAGCTCGACGGGGATAGCGCCGACGGTCTTGAAGATCGTCTTGTGGGAGTCGTAATTCTGTCCATCATAGGACCAGCTGATGCCGATGACCGGCTTGTCCGCGATCGACGCGGCATTTTTGAGCATCTGCTCGAGCATCGCCGTCGTCACGGGCTTGGAAGCCTCGTAGGTCAGGCCGTCCATCAGGCCGGACCAGATGGCCATATCGTCATAGTCCGCGGGCCAGTCGCTCAGCAGCGCCTTGTCAAGGCCCGTGCTGCGCAGAACCATCGCAGCCGCTTCCAACTGCGTGACGGCTGCGTCGGGCGCAAATGCGTCCTTGCTGACGCCGTTGACGATGCCCTTGGAGTAGGCGAGGTTGATCGCGCCTTCAAACTTGCTGCCCTCGGCAACATCCTTGAACGCGCTTGCATCCTTGGCGCTCGCCTCCGCCTGCGCATCGAGGCCCATATTCTTGATGACCTCCTGCGTCACTTCGGCGCGGGTCAGCGAAGAGTCGGTGTTATCTGCGAAGGCGGTGACGGAGAGACTGAGTGCGAGAACAAGTGCCAGAATGAGGGACGTTGCTTTCAGAGACAATCTTTTCATACAAATTCTCCTTCGTTCGATATTGGGCGGCACGCGCATGCCGCTCTACCGCCATGATAGCGAGGCAAAGTGAAAATAGCAAGTTAAAGTTTGAACAAATTGCATTTTTAGCCACTGTATACAACGTATCGACTCTCTTTCCCGTACGACATGCACAATCAACTTTCACGTCCTGCATTTTCACTTTTTGCGCTGCCGGTGTATGATTTGCCGTTCGCCCTTGTTTTTACGGGGCAATCACGGTATACTATAAAAATAAGCATTGTTCCCATTTCATCAGGAAGGAAATATTCTATGGACATCAAATTTTCCGGCTCGGACGCAAACGGCTTTCAGTTTGACCCGAACGCCGCGCCCAAGCCCAAGAAAGAGCGCAAGCCCCGCAAGTCGATTGGCAGCAAGGGCGGCCGCATCGCGGTCAACACGCTCGTCACGCTGCTCGTCGGCGCGGTCTTCTTCTACGTGCAGCTGCCCGCCATCAATCTGCATGCCGAGGAGTTCTACGGCTTTGTGCTGCTGCTCTGCGTCACGTACTGCATCTGCGCGCTTTTCACCTCCGGCTTTCAGGGCACGGGGGCCAAGGGCTACTTCACGTTCGTCAAAAAGCAGTGTACCGTGCCCTTTATCGTCGTGGCGCTGATGATCGTCACGGCGCTTGTCGGCGCGCTGACGTCGTGGGTCGTGCTGCGGGCCAAGGACTATCAGGCGCTGCTGCCGATTGAGAGCGGCAGCTTTTCAAGTGAAATTGAAGAGGTCTCGTATGACCGTATCCCGATGCTCGACCGCGACAGCGCCGAAAAGCTCGGCGACCGCAAGCTCGGCGAGCTGGCTGACATGGTCTCGCAGTTCGAGGTCGCCGAAAACTACACGCAGATCAACTACCACGGCCGTCCCGTGCGCGTCACGCCGCTGCGCTACGGCGACATCATCAAGTGGTTCAACAACCGCTCGGAGGGTCTTCCCGCCTACCTCATCATCGACATGGTCACACAGAATGTCGAGGTCGTGCGCCTTTCTGACGGCATGAAGTATACGACCGCCGAGCACTTCTCCCGCAACCTCTACCGTCATTTGCGCTTCGCGTATCCCACCTATATGTTTGAAGAGCCGGTCTTTGAGATCGACGAGGACGGCACGCCCTACTGGGTCTGCGCCAAAAAGGAAAAGACCATCGGCCTGTTTGGCGGCACGGACAACCACGGCGCGGTGCTCGTCAACGCCATCACGGGCGAGAGCGAATACTACGAAGAGCCGCCCGCGTGGGTCGACCACGTCTACTCCGCCGAGCTCATCATCGAGCAGTACGACTACTACGGCCAATATCACAACGGCTTCTGGAATTCGATCTTCGGTCAGCGCGACGTGACCGTCACGACCGACGGCTACAACTACCTTGCCGAGGGCGACGACGTCTACCTCTACACGGGCGTGACGAGCGTCGGCGGCGACGAGAGCAACATCGGCTTCCTGCTCTCCAACCAGCGCACGAAGGAGACAAAGTACTATCCCTGCGCGGGCGCGACGGAGTACAGCGCGATGGACAGCGCCGAGGGTCAGGTGCAGAACCTGCGCTACAACGCGACGTTCCCGCTGCTTTTAAACATCGCCGAGCAGCCGACGTACTTTATGGCACTCAAGGACGCGAGCGAGCTCGTCAAGATGTACGCGATGGTCAACGTCAACCAGTATCAGATCGTCGCCACCGGCGCAACGGTCGCCGACTGCGAGGCAAACTACCGCCAGATGCTGCTCAAAAACAACCTCATCTCCGACGATCAGAGTGAGATCGACGTCACACCGAGCGATTATAAGAGCGTCGAGGGCACGATCGCCGAGATCCGCACGGCGGTCGTCAATGGCAACAGCATCTACTTCCTGCGCTTTGACGGCGAGAGCACCTTTTCCGTGCGCATGAGCGCGGCCGAGGTCGCATACGCACCGCTGCTGAACGTCGGTGACCGTGTGCGCGTCTCCTACCGCGACGGCTACGTCACGGAGAACTGGATCGAGGCGTCCGACGTCGAGCTGCTGGACGGCAGC
>CALAAN010000051.1 GCA_937884915.1 uncultured Oscillibacter sp. | reverse complement strand
CGGGCTGCCACCTTTTTACTTTTCGCAAATGACCGGCTTCTGGCGGTCAGACTCCACAAAGGCCTTGGCCTTTTCGACCGCCTCCGCGCGGGGGAGCTTGACCTGCTCGCCGGTGCGCATGTTCTTGCAGGATACGACGCCCGCGGTGATCTCGTCCTCGCCGAGGAAGTAGACGTAGGGCACCTTGAGCTTGTCGGCGTAGTTCATCTTGGCCTTGAATTTCTTCTTTTCCGTGTAGATCTGCGTGCTGACGCCCGCGGTGCGAAGATCGGTCGCGAGCGAGATGGCCTCGCTCAGATCTTCGGTCATCGGCAGGATGAGCACATCCGCCGGCGCGGTACAGATGTCGCTGTTCAGCAGGCCCTGCTCGCCGAGGACGTAAAAGAGTCTCGTCACGCCGATCGAAATGCCGACGCCTGGGAGCTTGCGGTCGGTGTAGTACTCCGCGAGGTTATCGTAGCGGCCGCCGGAGCAGACCGAGCCGATCTCGGGGTGGTCGAGCAGCGTCGTCTCGTACACCGTGCCGGTGTAGTAGTCGAGGCCGCGCGCGATGGTCAAATCGACCGCGAAGTTCTCCTGCGGCACGCCGAAGGAACCGAGGTACCTGGCGACGGTCGTCAGCTCGTCGAGACCCTGATCGAAGATCTCATTGCGGCCGCGGTACTGCTCGAGCGCGGTCAGCACCTCTTCATTCGTGCCCTTGATGCCGATGAAGGCGAGGATCTCGTCCGCCTTTTCGCCCTCGATGGCATAATCGTCAACCAAGATCGCGCGCACAAGGTCGGGGCCGATCTTTTCGATCTTGTCGACGGTGCGCATGATGTCGCCGGACTTGTCGGAAAGGCCCAGCATCGCGTAGAAGCCGTTTAAGATGCGGCGGTTGTTGATACGGATCTGGAATCTCGACAGGCCAAGGCGGGAGAAGACGGTGTAGATGATCGCGGGGATCTCGGCGTCGTTCGTGATGTCGAGCTCTCCGTCACCGATGACGTCAATATCCGCCTGATAGAACTCGCGGAAGCGGCCGCGCTGCGCGCGCTCACCGCGATAGACCTTGCCGATCTGGAAGCGGCGGAACGGGAAGGCTAAATCGGCATAATGCAGGGCAACGTATTTCGCAAGCGGCACCGTCAGGTCGAAGCGAAGAGAAAGGTCGCTGTCGCCCTTGGAGAAACGGTAGATCTGCTTTTCAGTCTCGCCGCCGCCCTTGGCGAGCAGCACGTCGCTCGCTTCGATAATGGGCGTATCGAGCGGGGTAAAGCCGTAGACGCCGTAGGACGAGCGCAGCACCTCCATAAGTCGCTCCATCTGCGTCTGGGGCGCGGGAAGCAGCTCCATAAAGCCGGATAGGGTGTGAGCTTTGATCGTTGCCATGATAGTGTGTGTCCTTTCATAATAAAATGTATGGACAGCGTACTGCACTGCGGTAGCACAGCAGCGTATCGAATCGGTTGACAGATATTTTACGGTACGGCGCAGGGATTGTCAAGCGTCCGCGGCCGTTTTTCCCACTTTCGAGACAGTATAGCATTTTCCGCGCGGAATTGCCATAGCTTTGCCCCATTCCGGCACAAAATTTTTTCTCTTCATCGCAGACAGTGCTCACAAAAAATGAAGATATCCGCCAAAAAGCACGAATTGCGCTTGACGGAACTGCCGCTTTTTGTTACCATAGAGACAATATCAACGGGCAAGCTCCGAAAACCGAGGTTCGCCCGCAAGCAGCTTCCGGGCAGCCGTCATTCGGCGTCCGCCGCGGCCACACCGCGCGGGCAGGGGTCGATCCGATCGGATCGTTGAGGAGGAACGTTGGATGTACCAGAGCAAAATGAAAAGCGAAGAGACCGATCATCTGTTCAAGGCGATCCTGTCTCTGAAAACAGAGGAAGAATGCTACCGCTTCTTCGACGATCTCTGCACCTTCAGCGAGATCGAGGCGATGTCCCAGCGCTTCGAGGTGGCGTCGCTTCTCGCCGATGGCAAGACCTTCACGCAGATCTCGCAGAAGATCGGCGTTTCGTCCACGACCATCACGCGCGTGAATAAGTGCCTTTGCTACGGGGCGGACGGCTACAAGCTGCTGCTCGAGCGGGAAAAGGAAGAAAAGTAAGCCATTCGTCATTTTGATCAGGGCAGGCGCTATGCGCCTGCCCCTTTTTTTGCCTGTTTTGCTTTATTGTAATGCCGCAAAAGCATATCAGCATAACATCACGTCATCTCGATATAGAAGAATTGACTAAAATATTTTTTGGAGTTTACACGAATTTTATTGCTTTTGCTGAACAGGTATGTTACAATTAGTTCACAAATAGATTAGGACATGGGAAACAGCGTGCAAGAAACCGTTGCCCGACGGTGCTGTTGCCCAAGTTCTGTGTCTGTTTTCCTGCGGGACCCCTCCGCAGGAAACGCACGCCCCCGCGTGCGGTGTGAAGCGTGTTCGTCCTGGGGAGGAGCGGCTTTCCGTCTCCTGACGGGCAAGTATTTTTATGAAGAGAGGTATTTATCAATGGCAAACGAAAAGAAAGTCGCACGGGAGCCCAGTTTTCTGCTGGCGTTAGTTCCCATTGTGGCAATGATCGGGTTCATGCTCTACTGCTTCCTCGGTCATTCCGAAACTGGCTATCATGACGCGCACCTGCCCCTGGTCATGTCCATCATCGTGGCGTGCATCGTCGGCGCGATCTGCGGTCACAGCTTTCAGGAGATGCTTTCCGGTATGGTCGAGCGTCTGAGCGCTTCCATGGAAGCGGTTCTGATCCTCGCCACTGTCGGCTTCCTGGTCACCAGCTTCATGCTCTCCGGCGCGATCCCCACCATGATCGTCTACGGTCTGGATCTTCTGACCCCGAAGCTGTTCCTCCCCATCGGCTGCATCCTCTGCGCGATCGTCGGTATGGCGTGCGGCTCCTCCTGGACCACCACCGCCACCATCGGTCTTGCGTTCCTCGGCATCGGCGCGGGCCTCGGCATCAATCCCGCCATCACCGCCGGTATGATCATCTCCGGCGCGTATGTCGGCGATAAGTTCTCCCCCCTGTCCGACACCACCAACCTCGCCGCCGCCGTTGCGGAGACGGGCCTGTTCGATCACGTGACCGCGATGGTCTCCACCACCGGTCCGACCCTGCTGATCTCCCTCGTTCTCTACACGATCCTCGGCCTGAACGTTGACACCAGCGCGTATGACGCCGCTGTCGCCGAGGGCATCCAGGACGCTTTCCGCGGGGCCTTCGTCATCTCCCCCGTTCTGCTCATCCCCATCGTCGTCGTTATCGTGATGTGCATCCTTCGCGTGCCCGGCCTGGTCGGCATTGCCGTCTCCGTCGCCACCGCCGTTATCTTCATGCTCATCTTCCAGACCCCTGACATCTTCTACAGCTACTCCCTCGGCGACATCTTCGACGTCTTGCACTATGGTCACGCTGTCGAGACCGGCAACGCGGTCGCCGACTCCATCCTCGGCAAGGCCAAGGGTATGGACGGCATGATGTGGACCATCAACCTCATCCTCGTCGCGCTGGCCTACGGCGGCGCGCTCGAGCGCTGCGGCTGCATCGAGAAGCTCTTCGGCGGCCTGAAGCACAAGATCCACTCCGTCGGCAGCCTGATCCTCGCCACCCTGCTGACCTCCATCTTCTGCGATGCCACCATGTGCGACCAGTTCCTCGGCATCGGCGTCCCCGCCCCCATCTATGTTGACAAGTACGACGAGCTTGGTCTCGGCCGCAACATGCTCTCCCGCACGCTGGAAGATGCCGGTACCCTCTGGGCCGTCATGTTCCCCTGGACCGGCTGCGGCGCTTACCAGCAGGGCGTTCTCGGCATGAGCCCGTTCGTCTTCTTCCCGTATGCGTTCGTCAACCTGCTCAACCCGATCTACGCCTATGTGACCGCCCTTCTCGGCCGCAACATCTTCTGGGCTGACGGTTCCTACACCAACGTGCTCGGCAAGACCCGTGCCGGCAAGCCCGCCGGTGCTCCCGAAGAGGCCCACGCCAAGGCCGTTGCGAACCTCGAGGCTCGCCGCGCCGCCGGCAAGGCTCCCAAGATCAGCGCGTAATCTCTCCCCCCCTGCTTACTTAGAAAGGAAACACTTACGTGAAACATTCGCTTCCCTGGGAATCCGTCCCGCCTCCGGTCTACCCCGCGCAGTCATCGCTCAAGCCACGTAAAAAGTGGGTGCAGACCGGCGGATGGATTTTAGTTGTCGTGCTGCTGCTGTTCGGCATTTCGACCCGCAGCAGAAACCCGCTGCTCGCTTTCGTCTCGCTCGCATTTTCGGTGCTGTATCTGCTGACGCTGATGACCAAAAAGGACGCCGCTCTCACGAGCCGCGGACTTGAGATCTTCTACGATATGCAGTTCACCACCAACTATGAGTTCTACCCCTGGGAGGACATCAATGCGATCGTGTGTGAAGACCGCGGCCATGCCGACATGGTGCGTCTGCACATCGGCCACGGCAACACGGAAAAGGCGCTCTTCTTCCCGCGCGCGCAGCTCGATGAGATCTACGCGTTCATCAAAAAGAAGAATCCGGCGATCCGCATCATGGATTATGCCGCGCCCGAACCGAAGTCCAGCAAGAAGCACAAAAAGTGAACAACTGTGACCTTTCCACAAAGAATCAAAGGCGCCCCGCAAAAGCGGGGCGCTTTTTTTATCTATTCTATCCAATTTTACCACTGCACCCTGATAGCGTGTTATCCAAATATGGTGATAACGCACAACAAAGAAAACTTTTTTCGGCAAAAAACTATTGATTTTGCACAAAAATGTGCTATACTGTTTCCAGAACGATCCTGTGGGGCTTTTCCATAGGCGGAGCGCTATCCGCGCACGGGCATGCGCGGAACGTAAGGGGAACGCTTCGACACGTTTCTTGCACCTAAGGCGGTTCGGGCGACCGGACACGCCGACCGGGTCACACCGGAACTTTGAGAAAAGAGAGGACACTACCATGATCATGAATCCTACCGCGATCAAGCATGTCGTCGTCGATGGCCACAGCCTGACGCTCGAATCCTTCGTCGCCATCGCTCGCTACAATGCGACCGTCGAGCTGGCTCCCTCCGCACTGGAAGCCATGCAGAAGTCCCGCGCCCTGGCCGAGAAGATCGCCGCCGAGGGCCGCGTCGCTTACGGCATCACCACCGGTTTCGGCGAGTTCCAGAAGGTCGCCGTCCCCAAGGAGATGAGCAACCAGCTCTCCACCAACCTGATCCTCAGCCACTGCACCGCCGCCGGCGAGCCGTATGCTGACGAGATCGTCCGCGGCATGATGCTGCTGCGTGCCAACGCTCTGTGCGGCGGCGTGAGCGGCGTTCGTCCCATCCTCGTCGAGATGCTGCTTGAGATGCTCAACAAGGGCGTGACCCCCGTCGTCCCGCAGAAGGGCTCCCTCGGCTCCTCCGGTGACCTGGCTCCTCTCGCTCACATGACGCTCCCCATGCTCGGCAAGGGCGAGGCCATGTACGAGGGCGTGAAGATGTCCGGCGCTGAGGCCATGGCCAAGGCCGGTATCGAGACGCTCGACACCCTGGTCTCCAAGGAAGGCCTCGGCATGACGAACGGCACCTGCGCGATGACCTCCGTCGGCGCTCTCGCGCTGTACGACACCATCTGCGCCGCCCAGCTCGGCGACGTGATCGCGTCCATGTCCTTCGAGGGCCTGACCGGTCTTCGCAACGCCTTCGACCCCCGCATCCATCAGGTGCGCGGCCAGAAGGGCCAGATGCTCGTCGCCGCGAACATGCGCAAGCTGCTCGACGGCTCCGAGATCCTCGACAACTGCCAGAAGGACCGCGTTCAGGACGCTTACGCCCTGCGCTGCATCCCGCAGCTGCACGGCGCCTGCCGTGACGCCCTCGACTACGTCCGCGAGAAGGTCGAGATCGAGCTCAACGCCGTCACCGATAACCCGCTGATGTTCCTCGACGACGAGGCCGTCATCTCCGGCGGTAACTTCCATGGCGAGCCCATGGCCCTGCCGTTCGACTTCCTCGGCATCGCCGCGAGCGAGCTGGCCGACGCTTCCGAGCGCCGCACCGAGCGTATGGTCAACCCCGCGCTCTCCAACGGTCTGACCGCGTTCCTGACCACCGAGGCTGGCGTCAACTCCGGCTTCATGATCGTTCAGTACGCTGCCGCCTCCATGGTCAGCGAGAACAAGATCTACGCTCACCCCGCTTCCGTCGACTCCATCCCCTCCTCCGCCAACCAGGAAGACATCGTCTCCATGGGCACCACCGCCGCCCGTAAGGCCAAGATGATCCTGCAGAACACGCAGGACGTCCTCGCTGACGAGCTGATGACCGCCTGCCAGGCCATCGACATCCGCCGCCGCCTGAACACCCACGGCCAGGGCATGACCCCGCTGCATGAGGCGCTCTACAAGCACGTGCGCGAGCAGGTCGCCTTCTACGAGATCGACCGTGAGATCTGGCCCGACATCCGCGCGGTGGAGAAGATGATCCGCTCCGGCGAGCTGCTGGATATCGTCAAGGAGTATATCCCCGACTTTGAATAATCACAAATGCGCCAAAGGCGCATTTGTGAAAAGGATTGCAGGCTGCTGCGGCGCACTCGCTGCGCTCGCACGCTTGCAGCCTGAGAAGTGTTTTTTCTGACGCGCGTGTCGTCAGAAAAAACGGATCAAGATCATTCACGCCGTGCGCGGCGTGAATAGGGCGCGTGTCGTCCTTCGGGACGATCAAGATTATTTGCGCTGTGCGCAGCGCAAAATAGGCGCGCGCCGCAAATGTTCCTGAAAATGGTCATTGAAACCGATTTGGGGACAATAACGCTGAAAGATTTGTGTTTTGACACGAATTGACAGAATGTAAAAGAAGGTGTAAAGTTATTTTGGCTTTACACCTTCTTTTTTTAGGAGGATAGAATATGGAATTAAACATTTTACGGGCGGATCCGGCGGGGAACATTACGGTGTTCGTGCTCGATCCGGTCGAAAGGGCACAGCGCGCGGCCATTGCCGAGAAGATCATGGCGATCCCTGCGCTCAAGGCCGAGCAGGTCGGCTACGCTTGCCCTGCCGAGGACGACGTCGACGGCCACATGGAAATGATGGGCGGCGAGTTCTGCGGCAATGCG
>CALAAN010000050.1 GCA_937884915.1 uncultured Oscillibacter sp. | reverse complement strand
TGCAGGAGGGCAAGGACATCCTCTGCGTCTGCTTTTCGAGCGCGCTGTCCACAACGTATCAGTCTGCCTGCATTGCGGCGGAGGATCTGCGCGAAAAGCACCCCGAGGCAAAAATTTTGGTCATCGACTCGCTGTCCGCCTCGCGCGGGCAGGGCATGCTGCTCTATCGCGCCGTGCGCGAGCGCCGCGAAAAAAATTTGACCATTGACGAGCTGGACGCCTACGTCCGCTCCATCATCCAGAGCCAGTGCCACTGGTTCATCGTCGACGACCTGAACCACTTAAAGCGCGGCGGCCGCGTGAGTTCCACGGCGGCGCTGGTCGGCACGATGCTCGGCATCAAGCCCGTCATGCACACCGACAGTGAGGGCCGCCTGACCCCCGTGAGCAAGGCGCGCGGCACGAAGGCGGCGCTGCGCGCGCTTGTCGACAAGGTCGGCGAGCTCGGCGTCGATCCGGTGAAAAATCAGCCCATGCTCATCTGCCACGCCAACTGCCCCGAGTCCGTCGAGTACGTCAAGGGGCTACTCAAGGAGCGCTTCGGCGTGACGGACGTGCGCGATGACTTCATCGGCCCCGTCATCGGCGCGCACACCGGCTGCGGCACGCTGGGCCTGTTCTTTGTGGGGACCGAGCGATGAAGTGGCTGGAATTACACCTCGACACGCAGCCCGCGGGCATTGAGCCTGCGACGGAGCTTTTGAGCGAATACGGCATCGACAGCCTGATGATCGACGAGGAGGGCGACTTCAAGGACTTCCTTGAAAACAACCGCCAATACTGGGACTATGTCGACGACGATTTATTAGAGCAGATGCACGGCAAGAGCCGCATCACGTTCTACTTGGAGGACAGCGCCGAGGGTTACAACACCCTTGCGCAGTTCCGCATCGGACTGTCGGCCTTCAAAAAGCAGCATCCCGAATACGCGCCGCTGATCCTCAGCATGGAAAATGTTGAGGACGCGGACTGGGAGAACAACTGGAAGCAGTTCTACAAGCCCATGGAGATCGGCGAGCGGCTGCTCGTCGTGCCCGAGTGGGAGCAGGCGCAGGAGGACGGGCGCGTCAAGCTCGTGCTGAACCCCGGACTGACGTTCGGCACCGGCAGCCACGCCACGACGCGCCTCTGCTTACAGGCATTGGAGCAGCATATCCACGGCGGGGAAAAGGTGCTCGATCTTGGCTGCGGCAGCGGCATTTTATCCATCGCCGCGCTGCTGCTCGGCGCGAAGGACGCCTTTGCCTGCGATATCGACGACAAGTGCGTCGGCGTCGCGTATGAAAACGCCGCGCTCAACGGCGTCGGCAAGGAGCACTACACCGTCCGCGCGGGCGATGTGCTCAGCGACAAAAAGCTCCAGAAGGAGTTCGGCGGCGACTATGACGTGATCGTTGCGAACATCGTCGCGGACGTCATCATCGCGCTCGCTCCGCAGGTGGGGAAGCTCCTCAAAAAGGGCGGCATTTTCCTCTGCTCGGGGATTATCGACGACCGCGCGGACGAGGTGCGCGAGAAGCTCGCCGAAGCGGGCTGGACGATCGAAGAAACTCGCAGCAGCGAGGGGTGGTTTTCTTATCTTTGCAGATAAGAGGAGGCTTTTCACGCTGCGCGTGGAGGGGGAATAGCAGTGCTGTAGCACTGCATGAATAAAGGGGGCCATTCTCTCACGTGAGAGAATGGCCCCCTTACACCCCCAAGAGAACGCAAGGGGCTCTGCCCCTTGACCCCGCCATTGCGAGCTTGAGGCTTGATGAGCTGCGCGGCCTGCGGAATCGGGTGCCTGCTATTTTTGCTGCTATGCGATTTGACTTTCTTCTATCTTCGCTGCCGCTTTGCCTGCGATTCGGCAGTCTTACGCAATTTCCGGCTACTTCGGATTTGTGCAAACCTGTTTTTGCCTGCCG
>CALAAN010000049.1 GCA_937884915.1 uncultured Oscillibacter sp. | reverse complement strand
CCATGCTCGGCCAGATGTAGTCGATGGGGATGCGCTTGCGGTTCGTCCAGGCCTCGAAGGCGTGACCGGCCTCGTGCGTCACGACTTCCACGTCGTGCTGCGTGCCGTTGAAATTGGCGAAAATGAACGGCACCTGATAGTCCATGATGCTCGTACAGTAGCCGCCCGCCTGCTTGCCCTCGGTCGAGAGGACATCGAGCAGCTCGTCGCGCAGCATCGTTTCAAAGAACTCCTTCGTCTCGGGCGAAAGCTCGCTGTAGAACTTCATGCCCTGGGCGAGAATGTCGTCCGGCGTGCCCGCGGGGCGGGGATTGCCGGAGCGGAATTCGAGCGCGTTGTCGGCAAAGCTCATCGGATACTGCTTGCCAAGGCGCTTGGCCTGCTCGCGGTACACCTTGTCGGCCACGGGGACGAGATACTTGACGACCGCCTCGCGGAACTTTTCGACGTCGTCCTTCGTGTAGCAGTTGCGGCCCATGCGGTAGTAGCCGAGCGTGGTGTAGCCCTCGTAACCGAGCTTTCTGCCCATCGCGTCGCGGAGCTTTACGAGTTTGTCGTAGAGCTCGTCGAATTTTGCCTGATTGTCCTTGTACCACTGGCCCTCGGCCTTCCACGCGGCAAGGCGGCGCGCATCGTCCGCGTCGGTCTTGTAGGGAGAGAGCTGCGAGAGCGTGTAGACCTTACCCTCGAACGGGATCTGCGCCGAGGCGAGCAGCTTTTCATATTCCTGCGTCAGGTCGTTTTCCTGCTGCAGCTCGGGGATGATGGCGGGGGAGAACGTCTTGAGCGCGATCTCAGCGTTCAGGAACATCAGATCGCCGTACTCCTTTTCAAAGTCCGCGCGGAACGGGCTTTCAAGCATCGCTGCCGTCCACGCCTGATTGTATTCCTCCAGCTCGGGGTTGAAGTTGTTCCAGAACTTTTCCTCGCCGTCATAGAATTTGTCTCGCGTGTCGATCGAGTGGCGGATGCTTGCGAGCGTTGCGGCGGTGGAGATGTGGCTCATCAGCTCCTGCTGCGAAAGGAACACCTTGCGCGCTTCCTCGTAGCTTTTGGCGCTCTTGAGTTCGTCCGTCAGCGCCTCGAGCTGCTGCTTGCTCGCCTCGGGATCGGGACGGGTGTAGGTCATTTCGGAAAATTTCATACTGGTTCCTCCATCAAATTTTTATTGGACAAAAGTTGGTTATTCCTGCCGGTTGTAGATCGCGGACACGTCCCTGCGTCCGCCGCCGATGACGACGGCCGCCGCAGCCGCCGTGACGAGCATGAAACCCGTCAGCACGCCGCGCACGGGGAGAAACGTCACCAGCGCGCCCGCGAGCAGATTGCCCGTGAAGCTGCCGACGGTGTTGAGCATGTTGAACGCGCCGTTGAAGCGGCCCTTTTTCTCGTCGGGCACGTAGCTCTGCGTGGCGGAGATGCGGATGGTGTAGCTCGTTACGCCGAGGATGCCCGTTAAGAAGCACGAGACCATCATCACCGGCAGCGGGCAGTAGAGATAGAAGCCCTCGCACAGCGAGATGACGACATAGACCATCAGGGCGATGGAATACTTTCGCTGCACGGGCAGCCTGACTTTGTAATGAATACCGCCGCCGATGGCGCGGCCGAAGATCGCCATGCCCCAGACGAGCATGTAGATGTATTCGCCGCTTTCAAACGCCGACTTGAAGTACGGCAGCGTGATGACGCTCGACGCGCCGCCTGAAAGCGAACTGAATGTGAAGTAGATGGCCACGCAGAGAAGCCCTCTCTCGCTCATCAGATAGCGGAAGCCCTCCTTGATGTCGCGCAGCAGCTGGCGGCCCGAGGAGTGCTGCGCTTCGAGCGCGAGCGCGGCGCGCTGCTTTTCAATATAGTGCTCCTCGGCACGGATCTGCGTCTCCGCCGTTGCGGCAATGAAGAAGCACAGCGCGTTGATGCCGAGCAGCGGCGCAATACCGACGAGATTGTAGAAGTACGTCGCGATCGGGATGATGAGCGCCGAGAGTGTTTCGAGCACGCTCGCGATGGAGTAGGCCTTGGAGTAGTTCCCCTCAGAGATCAGCAGGGGATAGAAGCTGTCATAGGCAACATAGTAGATGCTGTTGATCGAGCCGATGATGAAGCAGAAGACCGCGAGCACGGGGAAGCTGAACCAGCCGCGGCTCAGGATCAGCGCGGCGATCAGGTAAACGGCGGCGGAGAGAAAATCCAGCGTGTAGATCGTCTTCTTGCGTGAAAAGCGGTCGAGGATCGCACCCGAGAAGATCGGCATGACGATCTGCGGCAGCGTGAACGTCGCAATGTAGATGGCGTAGAGCAGGTTCGAGCCCGTGTAGTCCAGCACGAGCAGGCTCAGCGCGAAGCCGGACATCGAGTTGCCCAGCATCGACACCACGCTGCCCAGTGTGATGATAGTGAAATCCCGCGTCCACAGCGGTGAGACCGGAGCTGGCGCGGGAGAAGAGGATCGGTTCATAAAGTAGCCTCCTTCCGGCTTAAGAGCGCAAACAAAAGCCCGCTCGGTGCGGGGGGAGGGGACGGAAATCAAGTGTATTATAAAGGATTTCGATAAAAGAATCAACTATAATTCCGCCAAGTATGGACAAATGCACAAATGCGGCCCCTGTTTTGTGCGGCACAGAGGGAGTGTCCGCTTGCCGAGAAGCATGACGTGTGCTATAATACCGCTAAGCAAAAATAAACTGTGGAGGACATCACCATGCAACACGCACCGGCAAGAGAACTGCTGCATTTTATCAAAAATAGCCCCACCTGCTACCACGTGACCGAGAACATCCGCCAAAAGCTCCTCGCGAACGGATATTCCGAGCTTTCCGAGCGCGAGTGCTGGGAAGTCCGGCCCGGCGGAAAGTATTTTGTCCGCCGCAACGGCTCGAGCACCATCGCTTTCCACGTGCCGGAGACGCTCACGGGCGGCTTTGCCATGGCCGCGGCGCACTCCGACTCGCCGACGTTCCGCCTGAAAGAGCATCCCGACCGCCGCAGCGCGCATTATGTCCAGCTCTCGACCGAAAAATACGGCGGTATGCTGATGTCTACGTGGTTCGACCGCCCGCTCTCCGTCGCGGGCCGCGTCTTCGTGCGCGAAAACGGAGAGATCGTCGAAAAGCTCGTAAGCGTCGACCGCGACCTGCTCGTGATCCCGAATGTCGCCATCCACATGAACCGCACGGCGAACGACGGCATGAAGTACCTGGCGAATATCGACACGCTTCCGCTGCTCGGCGGCAAAGACAGCGGCGGCATCCTGCCCATCGTCGCCAAGGCTGCGGGCGTCGCGGAGAGCGACATCCTCGGCAGCGATCTTTTTCTCTACTGCTGCGGCGAGGGAACGCTGCTCGGTGAGAACGAGGAATATATTCTCTCGCCCAAGCTCGACGATTTAGAGTGCGCCTGCGGCTGCCTCGAGGGCTTCCTTGCGGCCAGGGAGAGCGGCCATATCGCCGTCTGCTGCATTTTCGACAATGAAGAGGTCGGCTCGTCCACCAAGCAGGGCGCGGGTTCGACGTTCCTGCGCGACACGCTGCGCCGCATCGCCATGTGCCTCGGCAGGGACGAGCAGGAGTTCCAGATGATGCTTGCGCGCAGCTTCCTCGTCTCGGCGGACAACGCACACGCCCAGCACCCCAACCACGGCGAGTATGCCGACCCCGACAACTGCCCCTACATGAACGAGGGTGTCGTCATCAAATTCAACGCCAACCAGCGCTACGCGACCGACGGCCGCTCCTGCGCGATTTTCCGTTCGGTGTGCGAAAACGCGGGCGTTCCCACGCAGGTCATGTCGAACCGCTCCGACCTTGCCGGCGGCTCGACGCTCGGTTCGATCTCCGACACGCTCGTGCCGGTCAGCACGGTGGACATCGGCCTGCCCCAGCTTGCGATGCACTCCTCTTGGGAGACCGCGGGCGTACGGGACTATGAATTCCTCATCCGTGCGATGACGGAGTATTTCGGCAGCGCACTGT
>CALAAN010000048.1 GCA_937884915.1 uncultured Oscillibacter sp. | reverse complement strand
ATTTCGGGCGCTTTTTGTTCCACGTTTGTTCCACGAAATGACAGAAAAAAACAAAAATCGTCAAATGACATGAAATACGAAATGAAGAAAACTAAGAAATATCAAGCAACACGGAGACTGCGAAAAGAAAATGAATATAAAGGACCTCTTTCGAGTCCTGTACCGCGCACCAACGAAAAAAGCCTTGTAGCCTTAGTGCTGCAAGGCTTTTTTCGTTTATGACGAGAAAATAATGGGATTCGTTGAAATTCAAATGCTCAAAATAGAAGAAAAGTTGCAAAAGCAGCTCCGCGCGATTTTAATGCGCAGAGCTGCTTTTGATTATGGACGATTCCTTTTCATCGGTGCGGTCATAACTTAAAGTGAAAGAGCGCGACTACACAATACTACACCAGCAGGGTCGGGCGCGGTATTGCGTAGTCGTGGGACAACGATACTGTGCAGACTACCCTGCGGAGTGCTCCGCAGGGCAGCCTGCTTTGTTGGTGCGCTTAACGCGTGCATGTTCTATCGGGTGAAAAATCCAAATTCGCCCAGCGGTGGGAGAAATATAAAAAGGACTTGTCAAAATACATCAGACATATTATACTAATTACGTGTATCACAAGACAGGAAGAGAGTGCATCCTATGGAAAAGACAACGGATGGAAAAACAAGAGTCGATCTTGCGGTCGACCAGATCATTCAGGTGATCCTGGATCATGATATGAAGGCTGGCGACAAACTGCCCAATGAATATGAGCTGGCGCACGAGCTTGGCATTGGGCGGAGTACGCTGCGCGAGGCGATCAAGCGCCTGGTTGCGCGCAATATTCTGACGGCACGGCAGGGTGCGGGCACGTTTGTATCGGAAAAGAACGGCGTGCCGGAGGATCCGCTCGGCCTGACGTTCATGATGGAAGAGGGGGAGGAAATTCTGGCGCTTGACTTGCAGGATATTCGTCTGATGCTTGAGCCGGAGATTTGCGCGATTGTTGCGCGCAGCGCTACGCAGGAGCAAATTGACCAACTGCAGGAATACTGCGACGAGGTGACGCGGCGGATCGAGGCGGATGAGAATTATTCCTCGGCTGATGCCAAGCTCCACCGTTATCTTGCTGAGTGCAGCGGGAACCGCGTGCTGCTCAACCTGATTCCTATTATCACTTCGACTATCAGCGTTGCGATCACGGTGACGAACGACGAGAACCGAGTCTTGAGCATTGCGGAGCATCAGCGCATTATTGATGCGATCCGTCATCACGACCCTGAGGGAGCGAAATATAGCATGATCGCTCACCTGAATACAAGCCGCAGCTCGATGATCCGGCAGCTTGGCGTCAAAGAGAAAGCATGAGTCGTTGACGAGAATTTGATAAGTCATCACACAAATAAAAACAAGCAGGAATTTACAGATAGGTAAAATCCTGCTTGTTTTTACATATTATATAATTTTTGCACATAAAAACCGGCAGAATACTGAAAATATTGTTACAAAAATATCAATTCTTGACATATGAAATTGTCTGACGTATTCTGAAGATGCGAAATACATCAGGCAAAACGCAACAATAACCACAAACAAAAACATTAGAAGAAGAGGAGAAAAGACTATGAAAAAGTTCGCTGCAATGTTTCTTGCTCTCGTGATGGTACTCTCTCTTGCTGCATGCGGCAGCAAAACAGATGATTCCACCGACACAAACGATTCCGAGAACGACTCCCAAGATACTATTACCCTCAAGATGCACTTTGTTGACCCTGAGACTGCACCTTACGTTCAGGGCGGCAAGAAGATCGCGGAGCTCGTGAGCGAGGCGACTGACGGCCGCATTCAGATCGAGGTTCTTGCCGGCGGCTCCCTCGGCGGCGAGCGTGACACGGTCGAACTTGCGATGGACAACAGCTTGGATATCGCCACCTGTGCGAACTCCGTGCTGACCAACTTTATCCCCGAGATGGGCATTCTTGACCAGGCTTATCTGTGGAAGAACGCCGACGAAGCGCACGCTGCCGTTGACGGAAAGCTCGGTGACCTCATCAAGGAAAAGGCTGAAGCGCTTGGCTTGCACATCATCGGTTTTGAGGAGTCCGGCTTCCGCAACACCTTCTCTACCAAGCCCATCCAGTCGATGGCTGACTTCAAGGGCGTGACCATCCGTACGATGGAAAACAAGTATCACCAGGCTGCGTTCGAAGCATTCGGCGCTATGCCGGTCGCCATGAACTACAACGATGTGTTCACCGCGCTGCAGCAGGGCACGATCGACGCCTGCGAGAACGCTACGTCCAACTGCCTGAACTCCGGCTATTATGAGGTTACCAAGAACGTTACCTTTACCCAGCACGCCTTTGTTTACATCATCCTCTGCATGAGCGACGATGCGTGGAACAAGATCCCCGAGGATCTTCGCGAGCCGTTCCTTGCTGCCGTTCAGGAAGGCGTCGAGTATGAGCGCAATCTGCTCAATGAAGCCAATGAAGAGGCTATCGCCAAGCTTGAGGATCTGGGCGTGAGCTTCTATGATATCGATGTTGCCGAGCTGCAGGCAGCCTATCAGGCCAAGGCGCAGGAGAAGGGCTTCACCTTCGATCCCGAGTGGCAGGCTGCTGTTGACGAGGCGGTCGCAAGCGTTGCCAACTGAGTGCTGCACACTTGATCGCACAGCTTGCAAGGGGCATAATTGGGAAAAACGGGAGCGGCCGCGGTCGGCGGCTCCCGTTTCCATCAGAACGCAGTTCAGGAGGGTAACAATGAAAAAAGCTCTGCACTTTTTGCAGCGCCTGGAAAAATGGATCATCGTGATCACTTTCGTTATCATGGTCGTTGCCATTTTCTGCCAGGTAGTCAACCGCAATGTCTTTAAGATCCCCGTTTCGGGCTTTGAGGAAGCGGCAAAGTATTCAATGGTCTATATGGTTTTGCTCGGCACGGAGCTTGGACTGCGTGACGGCACGCAGATCGCTATCAGCGGAGTTGTGGACAAGCTCAGGGGAAAGGTCAAAAAGACCGTCGTTATGATCGCACAGGTCATTGTGATCGTGTTTTCTGCGATCATGACCAAGGCGAGCTTTGCGATGGTAGCCAAGCAGGCTGCCATCGGCCAAACCTCTCCGGGTCTTGGCATTCCGATGGCGGTGCCGTATTTTGCACTGGTGCTTGGTTTCGGCCTGATCGCGCTGGTGCAGGCGGGTGAGCTGGTGCACATGATCCGTCAGTTCAATGCCCCAGATGAAGAAGAAAAGGAGGATGCGGCGGTATGACAGCATTATTGATGTTTGGCGGCTTTGCGCTGCTTCTGATCATTGGCGTGCCGATCGCACTGTCGCTTGGTATTTCCACGATGGTTGCGATCGCCGGCAGCCCGGATATCACAGTTTCGATCAACACGGTCGCACAGCGTATTTTCGGCGGTCTGGATTCCACGTCCATCATGGCCATCGCATTCTTTGTCCTTTCAGGTAATCTGATGACCAAGGGCGGTATCTCCCGCCGTATCTGCGAGTTTGCACGTTCCATCATCGGCGGCGTGCGCGGCGGCATGGCGCTGACGCTGGTGCTGGCCTGCGCGTTCTTTGCAGCACTCTCCGGCTCCGCGCCTGCCACGGTCGTCGCCATCGGCACGATGCTCTACGGCGACATGGTCCGCATGGGCTATCCGGGTGACCGCACGGCCGGTCTGCTGGTTGTTTCCGGCGGCCTTGGCCCCATTATCCCACCGAGCATCATCATGGTCGTTTACGCAACGATCACCGGCGCATCTGTCGGCGATATGTTCAAGGCCGGTATGGGCATCGGCATCGGCATCATGCTCGTGCTGATGATCGTGGTCGTTATCTACGCAAACAAGGAGCGGTGGCCGAAGGATGAGATCCACTTCAATCTGAAAGAATTTGTCATCAGCTTTTTCAAGGCCATCCCCGCGCTGATGCTGCCCATTATCATTCTCGGCGGCATTTATTCCGGTTTGCTTACAGCGACGGAGTCCGCCGCG
>CALAAN010000047.1 GCA_937884915.1 uncultured Oscillibacter sp. | reverse complement strand
AGGTGGGAGAAACATGGAAAATACCTTCAAGAGCACCGTCTTCGGCGGCTTCAACCGCGATGACGTCATCCGTTATATCGAAAAAACCTCGCTCGAGAGCAAGCAGCAGATCGAAGCGCTCGAGCAGGAGAGCGACGGTCTCTGCCGCGAGAACGCAGACTTGCGCGGCAAGCTCGCCGCCGCCGAGCGCGAGCGCGACGAGCTGCGCGAGTCCTATTCGACCGCATCCAGCGCGCAGGACGCGCTCAAAAAGGGTCTGACCGCCGCGCAGGAGACGATCTCCGAGCTGCGCGCGCAGATCGAAGAGGGCGCGCAGAAGCTCGCGAGCGCCAAGGCCGATCATGACCGCCAGCTGAAAGCCAAAGACGACGCTGCCGAGCAGCGCGTCGCCGAGCTCGAAGCCCAGCACGCCGAACGGCTCGACGCCGCCGAGCAGGAGCGCGAGCGCCTTTTAGGCGAGCTGGACGAGCTCCGCCCGCAGGTTGAGGAATACGGCCGCGTCAAGGCGCACATCGCCGAGATCGAGCTCTCCGCCCGCGAGCGCGCCGACGCGCTCGACGCCGCCACGCGTGAGCGCTTGCAGGCGATGATCGCGGCGTGCAGAGAGCAGTGCGAGCAGGTGCTCTCGACGCTCGGCGCGACGTGTGAGAGCGTGTCGAACGAGCTCAAGCGCGCGGACGCCGCCGTCGCGCAGCTGCCCGAGGCGTTCACCACGCTGGAAGGCCAGCTCGACGAGCTCAAAAAGCTGGAACAGTGACAAGAGCATAAAAGGAAGTGCGTTCCCGACGGGAACGCACTTCCTTTTATGACAATTCGCTGTACTGATCAAAGATGTCCGCAAATTCGTTCAGACGGTCCCGCAAATCGTCGGGCGCCTCGGTGCGGAAGTAGAGCACCTCTCCCCCGCGGCGCAGGATGAGAAACTGTCGGACGATTCGGTCCTCCGGCGCGGTGGAATTGGCGTAGCGGTAGAAGGTGTTTGCAACGTAATACGCCTCGTCAAAGCCGTCAATCGAAAGCGTCTGCGCGCCGTCTTCCATAAAATAGTCCCGCAGCTCACGTGTCAAAGGCTTTGCCAGCGCAGAGATGCGCGGTGCGTAGAAGTCAAGCTCTGTGCTGTAAAGCCACCAGTTTCCGATCATTCCCCCGTAGGGCGGCTCGCCCAACATGCTCACGCGGCCGCCGAACGGCGTTTTCTGCTCACGCAGTTCGTACCAGTCCGCTGCATCTCCGCCGAGCGCTTCGGCGCTGATATACGGCAGCGGCGGTGTATCGTATTCCTCAGCCGCAGAGGTATTGCGTCCAACCAGCCCCAGTGCGAGCGGCAAAATAAGAAGAATCGCCGAGACGATCTTACCGGGCGTTGCCCAGCGGTCACGCCGGGCGGTGCCCACCCGCTCGCCGTCTTCCATTGCGTGCTTGAGCGCGAGGAGGTTCTTTCGCTCCTGCGCATCGCTGAGCGCCGCAAAAATAAGGGAGCTGAGCAGCGCCGCGCCCTGTATGGCCACTTCGGGCCCGATGGTGATCAGACTGCGTACAGGAAGGTCAGATTTGCTCATAAGCCACTGGGAAATTGCGACAATGGCAAGCAGCAGTATAAGCGGCACAAGGCGATTCCACAGCAGCTTTTTGCGCACCGTGCGGTAGCCGTAGGAATCCGTGCAGGCCTTTGGCGTGGGGACGTGCGCAGTCCTGTCACCGCGCCAGATATAGAAAATGCCGTCCTTCGTCCGGCAGACGTACTCCCAGCCCAGGCGGGCGCGCTTTTCGCGCAGGCTTTCGTCGGGGTCGTCATCGTCCGCGGCGGGCTCAAGGTGATAGCGGCAGTCGCGCGGCTCGCCGGTCACAAAATCGTCGTAGCGGAGCAGAAACTTACCCTCCGCCGCGCGCTCGGAGAGCCACTGCTCGATGCCGCGCGGGTCGTAGGCGCTGGGTGCAAAGCGGATGCTCTTCGTCTCGGGCTCAGTCTCTTCATTCGGCGCAGTCCCTCCGCTCTCCGGAAGCTCTGTTGTCTCGCGCAGGTTTTCGTCCATTTGCGCTCCCTCCTCTCTTCTCTCTATGGCAAAGTATAAAGAAGCGAGGGAGATTTTTCAAGCAAGTTCAGCGAGCATCGACAAAAATCGCGCGCAACTTTATTGTTACATCGCAAAAAAAGCAGGAAATTCCTGCTTTTTTTGTTTCACAGCAAAATCGGCTGAAGCTGACGGCCCTCCATCGCCGCCTCGGCCGTCGGAATGATCTTGCGGAAGTCCGCGATCAGCGATGTCGGCTTCGTCTCGGCATTGTCCTGCCCGAAAGGAACAAAGTAGTAGTTCTTGCGGTTCAGCAGCGCCGCGATGTTCGGCGCGCTCGCGGAGAGCCCGTCGTTCGTCGCAATGGCGAGCACGACGGGCTTGCCATTGCGCAGATGCCCCTTTGCCGCCATCGTCACCGCGCCGTCCGTGATGCCGTGGGCGAGCTTGGCAAGTGTGTTCCCCGTGCAGGGGGCGATGACGAGCACCTCCATCGCCCCCTGTGGGCCGAGGGGCTCGGCCTCGACGATATTGCGCACGGCCTTTCGCCCCGCCAGCGCCTCCACACGGGTGACGAAGTCCTCCGCTGTGCCGAAGCGCGTGGAATACTTCGCCGCGTTTTCCGACAAAATCGGGACGATCTCGTGCTCGCGCGCGATGTCCTCGTAGAGTTTCAGCAGCTCGGGATGGTTGCAGAACGAGCCGCAAAAGGCAAATCCGATTTTCATGCTTCCTCCTTGATGAGTCGACATAACGTCTTTTTGATGGCCCGCGCCGCCGTCTCCGGCGCGACGCGCCCGGGCAGTCCCCCAGCCTTGAGGTACGAAAGGCGCAGCTTTTCGACCGCGTCCATGTCAAAGCCGCTCGCCCCCGCAAGCTCAATGAGCAGACAGTCCGGCGGCAGCTCGGCGAGAAGCGCTTCGTCCAGCACCTGATGCGGCACGGTGTTGAACACCACGCGGAATGCCCCCAGTGTGCCGAAGAGCCGGTTCGTGTGCAGCGGCGCGTAGTCGAACGCGTCGATCCACGCAAGGTCCGACCGCTTGCGCGCGCTGACGCTGACCTTCGCCCCCAGTGCGCTCAGATCGTGCGCGAGCACCTTTCCGATGCGGCCAAAGCCGAGCACAAGGCACGGCGTGCCGTGCAGCGTGACACTCGTGTGCTTCATCGCCGCCTCGATCGCCCCCTCCGCCGTCGGCACGGCGTTGCGCACGCTGAGCTCTTCGGACGCAAAATAGTCCGTGATCGTGAGCCCCAGCGACTGCGCAAGCGCTGCCGTGTCGTTTCTCACATTGCCCGCAAAAATGCGGTGCTCGCGCCGCAGCGAGCGGAGCAGGCTCTCCATTGTGAGCTCCGTGCCGCTCAAATAGCCGTTTTTCTCCGCCGGCAGCGGCAGGACAATAACGTCCGCTTTCAGCGCGTCGCACAGCGCCCGTTCGTTCGGCGCGCCGGTCAGCTCCCACGAGCAGACGTCGTACCCTTCCGCCGCCATCATCTGGGCAAGCAGGCGCATACGCGTGTCGCCGCCCAGGAATGCTATCGTCTGGTCCATCTCATTCCCCCTTTTCCATAAAGGGTATGCCGGAGCGCGTGCGCGCATGACGCAAACTGTTTTTGATTTTCCGCTTGACAAATCGGTTTCTATTGCTATAATAAGAATTATTCTAATTTTAATTCAGGAGGAACACATGACAAAGTACGCCCGGCAGATTCTCGACCTCGTCCTGTGCTCCACCGAGCACCCGACCGCCGAGCAGATTTTTTTGCAGATGAAGCAGACAAATCCGAAAATTGCGCAAGCTACGGTGTACAACAACCTCAACGCAC
>CALAAN010000046.1 GCA_937884915.1 uncultured Oscillibacter sp. | reverse complement strand
CCCCGCCGCAAGCGGCACCGAGCCGATGGCCGCCTGCACCGTCGCCTTGGGAAGATAGGCAAACACGCAGTAGAGGCGCTCTTTCGCCGTGAGCGGCGTTTTGACAAGGCACAGGCACACGCCGGCGGCGCGAAAGACGAGCGCCGAGAAAATCATGCCGACCGCCGCAAGGCCCACACCCGCCATATAGCGGATATCGACCGCCGCACCGACGAGGACGAACAGAATGACCTCCGCCGCCAGCCAGAGCTTGCCGAATTTTTCCGAGAGCCGCTTGGCAACGAACGGCGCACACTTCATCTTGAGAAGGCATGCCATACTGACGACCGCGAGCAGGCCCGACACGGGCACGGTGCCCTCGAGCCATCCCTCCGCCGCGACGAGCAGCAGCGACACGCCCAGCACGATGATGACCTTCATGCTGTTGCGGATACAGTGTGCGCGGGCGTAGGCGGTCTCGAAAAAGCGGCTCAAAAGCCACCCCACGAGCGCGCCCAGCGCGACGCCGAGCACGATCGACAAGGGGATACCCAAAAAGTCAGCGGCGTTCGCCTCTCCACCCTGCACCGTGTGCAGAAATGTTGTAAACAGCACGATGACGAAGATGTCGTCGCACGACGCGCCGGCAAGCACCATCTGTGGGATGCTCTTCGCTGTACCGAGGCCGCTTTCCATCAGCTGCACCATGCGCGGCACGACGACTGCGGGCGACACCGCCGCGAGCACCGCGCCCATGACCGCTGCCTCCGCGCGCGTGACGCCGAGGAAGTACGGCGCGAGCAGCACGTAGCCGATGATCTCGCACGTCGCAGGTAGGCACGACATCAGGATTGCCGGACGGCCGACCTTTTTAAGGTCGCCCAAATCGAGTGACAGCCCCGCCTTGAGCAGGATGATGACGAGCGCGAGCTTGCGCAAGTCGGCTGAGATCGACAAAATCGAACCGTCCAGCACATTGAGCACGCACGGCCCCAGCAGGATGCCCGTCGCCAGCATACCGATGATGCGCGGCAGCTTCAGCTTCTGGCAGAGCGCAGCCAGCGCAAGGCCGACCAGAAAGATGAGCGCGAGTGAAGTTAACATAAAATCCCTCCTCCGGACACAAAAAAGCTGATGCTCCCTGTGACCGATCAAAATCACAGAAGTCATCAGCTTAAAAAGCGGTTTCGGCAGTGCCGTGGGAGAACCTCATTCCCATTTGCGTAGTATAGCAAAGAGCGGGCAAAAATGCAAGCCCCTTTTTCAAAAATCAGCGTTTAAACGTCACCTGATACGCTCCCAGCACCTGCGTGCAGGGGATAATAGCGGCGTTTCCAACCGTAAAAGCCGCCTTTTCATAGTGCACCGTCTCCTCCTCGTGGATGGCGAGCAGCGTTTTGCCGAGGCTGGTGCCGTGCGCGCCGCCCGCAAAGCGCCAGGCAAACTCGCAGTCGCAGAATTCCTTATTGCGGTCGATCTTCTCCGCGGGAACGAGCACGAACGTGCCGTCTTCCAAGTAATAGCAGCCCGCGTTGTCCTTTTCCGCGGGGCAACTGCCCGCGATGCCGACGCCGGTGAACGAGATCGTCAGCTCCAGCAGCGTGAAGGTCGTCTTTTTGCCGTCCTTGGTAAAGGGAACATCGTCCCAGCGGCCGATGTTGACCCAGCCGCAGTTTCCGTCCTTCTCCGCGGCGGTGTTGAACTCGAGATACCCCGTTTTGCCGCCGCGCACCTCCGCGTTGATGCGCAGCACCGGGCGCAGCGAGGTAAAGCCCTCCGGCAGCAGCGCACGCAGGCGGTCCTGCTCCGCGCCATAGGCCATGACGAACTGCTCGACGGTCATTGTGCTTCCTCCGCTTCCTTCTGCGTCCGCTCCGCGTCCTGCCGCAGAAGGCGCAGGTAGGCGTCGAGATAGAGCTTGTGCGTCACGCTGAGTAACGCCGAGCGCAGCAGCTCCTTTTCGTCCGACTCGTCCTGCCCGACGCTCGCGAGGCAGTCGCTCGCGCCGAAGACATAGCGGATGAGATTTTCAAATTCCTCGCAGAAGTAGTAATACGCGGTCGGCAGATCGTAGGTCTCGTGCTGGATGCCGATCAGCGCGCGGATGTCCTCCATCGCGACGACGCTCTTGATGCACGAGACAAAGATGAGGTACGCGATGCTCTCCGCGCCGTAGGCCTTTTTCTCCGGCCCCGGGATGATCTTCTGCTTGACATAATTGCTGACCATCGAGGCTGTGATGGGGCTGAGTCCGCAGCCCGTGATGGATCGATTGACATAACGCACGACCTGTTCGAGATACAGCCCCACGTCAGGGATTTCCCCGAGCCGTGGGATGTGAAAGCTGCGGACAGACTCTGCCAAATGGCTGCTCATATTTTCGTCCATAGCCGCTCCTCCGTTCAAACTGCGTTTTCATCATCTTAAACTTTGGTGAAAAAAATGTCAATAAGTTTTTCGAAAACCGATTGACAGTTTTTAAAAATCGTTGTATTGTAGTCGAAGATGATTTCACCTGACAACAGGTTTTTGAATAACCGATTACTTTTTTGGAGGCTTCCCCATGATGAAACTTGTCGCCGACTCCTCTGCCAACCTCACGGCGCTGGAGGGCGTGACCTATCAGAGCGTGCCCATGACCATCCGCGCGGGCGAGCGCGACTTCGTGGACGACGAAACGCTCGACACCCATGAGCTGCTCGACTGTCTCGTAGCCCACAACGGCAGATCCGGCACGGCCTGCCCCAGCCTCGACGGCTGGCTCAAGGCGTTCGAGGGCGCGGACGAGATCTTCGTCCTCACGATCTCGAGCAATTTATCCGGCACATACACCTCGGCCATGGCCGCGCGCGACGTGTATCTCCAGTCGCACCCTGACGTCAAAATTCACGTCTTCGACACGCTGAGCACGGGGCCGGAGATGCAGCTGCTCGCCGAAAAGCTTGCGGAGCTGCACGCAAAGGGCCTCCCCTTCGACGCGATCTGCGAAAAGGGGCGGGAATATCTCGCCACGACGCGCATTTTCTTCAGCCTCAAGTCGCTGCACAATCTGGCGCAGAACGGCCGCGTCAGCAAGATCACCGCGGGCGCCATCGGCATCCTCGGCATTCAAATTCTTTCCACCGGCAGCCGCGAGGGCACGATCCAGCCCGTCGAAAAATGCCGCGGCGAAAAGAAGACCCGCGCGGCGATGCTGCAAAGCATTTTGGATACCGGCTACCGCGGCGGCAAGGTGCGCATCCACCACGCCGAAAATCCCGAGGCCGCCGGTGCGCTCGCCATGGCGCTGCACGAGCGCTTCCCCGAGGCAGACATTGAGATCCGCCCCTGCGCGGGTCTTTGCAGCTACTATGCCGAGCGCGGCGGCGTGATCGTCGGCCTTGAGACGATGTAAAACCGAATCTACAGCAAAAAGCAGACGGCCTGCGCGAGCCGTCTGCTTTTCTTTGTCTCTGCCGTCAGGCAGTTGGAGTGGTATCGGAGGTATTTGCGTCGGAGGCGCTGTCTCCCGCGGGAGCGCTGCCGTCATTGGGTCTTCCCTGTCCGCTGGGCGGCGTGGGGCGCTCGCCGTCAGAAAAATTGGGGCGTTCGCCGCTGGGCAGTTCGGGTCTGCCGCCGCCGGGTGTCTGACCGTCCGGCATCTGGCCGTCAAAGCCCTCGGGCGGTTCGCCGTCCGGCATCTGCCCGCCGCCGGGGAAGCCGCCGCCCATGCCGGTGGAAACCGTTCCGCTCTGCGCGGTCGCTTCGCTCGAGCTGTCGTCTGCCTTGAGAGTATAGTTGCTGTCTGCCGTCACGTCGGCGGACGAGAAGAAGACAAAGTTCGTGCCGCACTTGGCTGTGCCGCTGTACAGGTCGTTGCTGTCGGCGTCTTCGATCGTGAAATCCACGTCCGCGGCGACCAGGCTGCTATGCGCACTGCCCGGCATGCCGCCGAAGCCCGTCGAGCCGTAAATGATGCAGGGCTGCGCGGCCTCGAGGTTCATACCCATGCCGCTGCTGCCGCCCGCAGCGAGCACCGTGCCGCCCGAGACGGTGATGGTGCCGTCGGCGTCCAGCGGCTCGTTGTCCGCCGTGTCGGCCGTCCACACGATCACTGTGCCGCCCGTGATGGTCAGCTCACCATTGGAGTCAAATCCGTCGCCGCCGGAGGTATAAGCGTCGATCGTACCGCCGGAGATCGTCATCGTGAAGTCGTAGTCCGTCAGATCGGAATTCGCCGCATTCAGGCAGTCGTCCGAGGCGTTGATCGTGATATCGCCGGAGCAGACGTTCAGTTCCGCACCCTCAAGCCCCTCGCAGCAGTTTGTGATGTCGATCGTCGGGCCGTCCGTGCCATCCGCGCCAATGTTCAGCACCAAGTCGCAGTGGATGGCATCGTCCGCGGCGTCGATGGTCAGCGTGCCGCTCTCGACGTTCAAGAGCTGCTCTGCGTTGATGGCGTCGTTGACGGGCGCGTTGATATTCAGCGTCAAATCGCGGATGGTCAGCGACGCTTCGCCGTCCTCATCCGTCGTCGCGCCGGACTTAATGCCGTTTTTGCCGTTGGCCGTGACGGTGAGCTCACCGTCACCACAGAGAGTGACAAGCGAGCCATCCTTACACTTGATAACGGCGTTTTCGGCATTCTCGTTGTCAGGGTAGTTATCGTCATTGTTCTGCTCGGTGTCGCTCAGGGAATTCGTCGTACCGGCGGAAGCAAGGATCGTCACCTCGCTCGACTTGCCGCAGGTGATGGCGGCGGTGTCCTCGCTCGTGAGGGTCAGATCGCTCAGCACCAGCGTCACGCCGGTCGTGCCCTTCTTCACCTTGATGGATCCGTCCGCGCAGCTGCCGGAGACGGTGTAGGTGCCGCCCGACGTGATCGTGAGCGCCGTGCCGTCGATCTCGTAACCCGTGTCCGTCTCGCCCGCGGCGGTCACACCGCTGTCGGTAAAGGTAAAGGTCACATCGCTCGCTGTGTCCGCCATACTATTATTTATCGTACCGGCGCAGGCTGTGAGCGACAGCGCCAATGCCGACGCGCACAGGAAAGGCAGTAGTTTTTTCATAGAATATATCTCCTCATTGACTATGATCGTTTCTCCTCCATCGGAAACGGGGCGCGTACTTTTTTCGCTCTCTGCGCCCGCTCCTTTGAGGATGGGGACAGCATACCCGCTTTGCCTAAAGGTTACCTAAAGAAAACGAACATTTTACCTTTAGGTTTCTTTTAGGTTGCGCGTTCATACTTGATCGCACAAAGGAGGTTCGACACCATGGCGATTCAATGCTGTTTTGAACGATATGAAAAGAAATACTGCCTGACCCTTTCCCAGCAGCGTTATTTATTAGAGCAGATGACACCCCACATGAAAAAGGACGCGTATGGCGAGTACACCATCTGCAACATTTATTATGATACCGACGACTTTCTCCTGATCCGTGCGTCGCTTGAGAAGCCCGTTTATAAAGAAAAGCTGCGCGTGCGCAGCTACGGCGTGCCGCAGGCGGACGGCAAGGTCTTTGTCGAGCTCAAGAAGAAGTTTGACGGCGTCGTCTACAAGCGGCGCATCACGACGGGCATCCAGAACGTGGAGCCGTTTCTCTCCGGCGAACTGCCGAGCGAAAACTTTGGCCAGATTGGACGCGAGATCGGCTATTTTCAGTCGTTTTATCACACCGCGCCCAAGGTCTTCATTGGCTACGACCGGCTCGCCTTTGCGGGCATTGACGATCCGCAGCTCCGCATCACGTTCGACACGAATTTACGCTGGCGCGACACGGATGTCGACCTCCGCCTCGGCGACCACGGCGCCCCCATCGCGCTGCCCTGCGGCGATGTGCTGATGGAGGTCAAAATTCCCGGCGCGTGCCCGCTGTGGCTCAGCCATCTGCTCTCCGACGTTGGGGCGTTCCCCACATCGTTTTCCAAATACGGCGCCTGCTACCGCGACGAGCTGTCCGCGGGCGTCCACACAACCGCCTTAAAGGAGGATACCTTCTGTGCTTAACTCGATCTTAGGAAGCGAACTGACGCTTCCCTCGTTTCTCATCTGTACGGCGGTGTCGCTGCTGCTCGGCATCGGCACGGCGCTTGTTGCCATGTACCGCTCGCGCACGACGCAGAGCTTCGCCGTCACGCTTGCGATCCTGCCCGCCGTGGTGCAGCTTGTCATCATGCTGGTGAACGGCAACCTCGGCGCGGGCGTCGCCGTGGCGGGCGCGTTCAGCCTTGTGCGCTTCCGCTCCGCGCCCGGAACGGCAAAGGAGATCGGCGCGCTGTTCCTCGCGATGGCCATCGGCCTTGCGACCGGCATGGGCTATGTGGGGCTTGCCGTGCTCGCGTTCGTCATCGTCGCGGCAGTGATGCTGCTGCTCACGGCCATCAATTTCGGCGGCGCGAACGAGCACGAGCGCGTGCTCAAGATCACGATCCCTGAAAGCCTCAGCTACGACGGATTGTTCGACGATCTCTTTGAAAAGTACACCAAGTCCTGCGTGCTCGAGCGCGTGAAGACGAGCAACATGGGCACGCTCTACGAGCTCACCTACCGCGTCATCCTGCCCGATGACAACGCGCCCAAGGCGTTTTTAGACGATCTCCGCTGCCGCAACGGCAACCTGAACATCACCTGCGGGCGCGAGGCGACGAAAGACGCTCTCTGAGCCATCTTGATTTTTGCCCGCGCGCTCTTTATACTACATGTAACATCAGAAATCAGAGGGGGAACCTTTTATGCGGCTGCTGATCGCAGAGGACGAGGTCGATCTCGCCGAGGCGCTGACGGTCTTTTTTGAAAAAAACCACTTTTCCGTCGACGCCGTGCACAACGGCTTCGACGCCTATGAATACGCCTCGTCGGGCGCGTACGACGCCGTCATTTTAGACGTGATGATGCCCAAGATGGACGGCATTCAGGTGCTTGAAAAGCTGCGGCAGGAGGGCGTGAAAACTCCCATCATGATGCTCACGGCCAAGGGACAGAAGAGCGACCGCATCACGGGCTTCAACGCCGGCGCGGACGACTATCTCCCCAAGCCCTTCGACCCCGACGAGCTCTTGAGCCGCGTACGCGCCATCCTGCGCCGCAGCGAGGCCTACCAGCCGACGGTGCTCGCCTACGGCGATCTGACGCTCGACCCCGACAGCGGGAATTTGAGCTGCGGAAAAGAGTCCATCCGCCTGAGCGGGCGCGAATTCCAGATCATGGAGCTTTTCATGCGCTCGCCGCGGCAGGTCTTTTCCGCCGACCGCATCATGGAGCGCGTGTGGGGCTGGGACAATGAGGCCGAGATCAACGTCGTGTGGGTGAACATCTCGAACCTGCGCAAAAAGCTCAAGTCCATCGGCTCGCACGTCACGCTGCAGGCCAACCGCGGCCTTGGCTACGCGCTGGAGGAGAGCGTATGATCAAGCGCCTGCGAAACCGCTTCATCTGCATCACAATGCTCTCGGTCACGGCGGTGATGCTGCTGCTGACAATCATTTTGAACGCCGCAAACTATGTTTCGACCGATTCCGACTTAAAGCAGACGCTCTCGCTCATCTATGAAAACGAGGGCACCATCCCCCACTCCCGTTTTCTGCCGCCAAGCGGCTCGGACAGTGCCGACGCGCCCACGCCGTCCGAAAATGACGGCAGCCTGAGTGACATCGCTCCGCCGGATTCGCAAAGCTCGCAAGACGTACAGGCCCCACCCGACGACAAGATCGCGCGGCGCGAGGGACCGTTCACCGCGGAAACGCCGTTTTCCACGCGCTTTTTCGTCCTGCGCTACACATCAGGCGGCACGCTGACAGAGGCAAACCTTGACAGCATCGCTTCCGTCACGGCGGATGATACGCAGGACTATCTCTCCGCCGCGCTCGCGCACGGCGCGGGCTATGGCTACTGCGGCAGCTACCGCTTCCTCGTCGCGCAGACGGACGATGGCGAGAACATTGCCATCTTCCTCGACTGCTACCACGAGCTGCGCGCGATGCGCCTCGTTCTCATGTGGTCGCTGCTCGCGGACGCAGCGTGCATCCTGCTCGTCTTTTTACTCGTCGTGCTGCTCTCGCGCCGGGCCATCGACCCCGTGGTGCGCAGCGCGCAGCAGCAGAAGCAGTTCATCACCGACGCGAGCCATGAGCTGAAAACGCCCATCACGGTCATTGCCACGAGCCTCAAGGTGCTCGAAATGGAAACTGGCAAGCAGAAGTGGATCGACAAGGCGATGGCGCAGACGGAAAAGCTCACCTCGCTCGTCACCTCGCTTGTCACGCTCTCGCGCATGGACGAGGAGGATTCGCCGCTCAGGATGGAGGACTTTCCCGTGAGCGACGCGGTGCGCGAGACAGCGGAGTCGTTCACCGACTTTGCCGCGTCAAAGGGGCACGAGCTGCGCCTTTCGATCGCAGACGGCCTCACCTACCGCGGCGATGAGTACGCCGTGCGCCAGCTCGTCTCGGTCCTGCTCGACAATGCAGTCAAGTACGCGCTGCCGGATTCCCCCATTGAATTTTCACTGGAAAAGGCCAAGCGCGGCGTAGTTCTGCGCTCGTCGAACGCCTGCGAGGATGTCGCACCCGCAGACGCACAGAAACTCTTTGACCGCTTCTACCGCGCCGACCCGTCGCGCTCGTCGGGCAGCGGCTTTGGCATCGGCCTTTCGATTGCGCGCTCGATTGCCGAGGGGCACCACGGCTCCATCCGTGCCAGGGTGGACGACGGAAAAATCGAATTCACCGCCGAGCTCAAATAAACAGCTTTTCAAGAAAAAACGCTTCGCAGAAACTCTGCGAAGCGTTTTTCTTATCATAGGCTCTTCTCCCCACCTGTGACGGTCTCGATGGCGCAGGCGATGAACTTTTTCGCCGCGGGCGAGGCTTCCTTAAGCGACGGGACGGAGATGCCAAGCGTCACAAACTGCGGCGGGTCGAACGGGACCTCCGCCACCGTGCCGCTCCACTTGCGCGAGATCAGCCGCTGGTTGAAGCTGACGCCAAGCCCCGCCTCGACCATGTTGTAGGTCGTGAAGCCGTCGCGCGTCGTAAAGCAGGTCTGCGGGTGCAGGTCGTGCTGCTCGAGCAGGCGATCCTGGTCGGTGTCGTGATTGGGCGAGGTGTGGATGAACGGTTCGTCCTGCAAGCGCACGAGCGGAAAGGCATCCGCCTCCGCCAGCTCGTGTCCGCGCGGCAGCCACGCAACGAGCTCGTCGCGAAAGACGGGCAGCCAATCGTACTTGTCGCCGTGCATCTGCGCGCCGA
>CALAAN010000045.1 GCA_937884915.1 uncultured Oscillibacter sp. | reverse complement strand
TAAAGGGGGGATATTCTCTTTCTGCAGAAAGAGAATATCCCCCCTTACACCCCCCAAGAGAAAGGGCTTTGATTGGCAGTCTCGGGCTTGAATGACCTTTACGCCTCCGGAATGGGAATGCCTGCGCGCGGCGTTGCCGCGTTAGCGTTGCTATACGATTTGCCTCTGCTTCTACTATCCGTTGCCGCTCTGCCTGTCTCGTAGTAGTGCGGACTAATATCCGTCTACCGGGGCACTCCTCAATGCGGCGAGCGCAGCAATGCCGCATTCGGCAGGCAGTCTGCCGCCGATCGAACGTCACTCGCGCCTCACGATAGTAAGGCGCGGTTGCAAGACGTAACGATTCGCAGAAGATTCATGGCGAAGCCATGTACACCGCACCCGATTACCCGCAAGGGGTATGCCACATCCGTAAGGCAGCAGAGCTGCCAACGGCTGTGCAATGCGCAGCGCGTGCAGTTCTTCGAGCTACAAACTGCCAATGTGCGGGGTCAAGGGGCAAGGCCCCTTGCGTTCTCTTGGGGGATCTAAAGGGGGCCATTCTCTCACGTGAGAGAATGGCCCCCTTTGCCCGCTCCCCTGCGGGTACGCAGGGAAAAGGATGCAGCGCCTGCGGCGCTGCGATTCCCCCGCGCTTGCGCGGGACTTCTCACAGCTTCTGAGAAGCTGCCAACTTGCGGTTTTTGTAAGCCGCATCCCCCGTCACCTCGCGGAGCACAGTAATTTCCTCCGGCAGCGCGGCGCTGCCTTCCCCATACTGGAACAGCACAGCCTTTTCCGTGCTGAACGGGTACACGTCGATCTCGCAGCGGCGGTCGGCGAAGACGAAGCGGTACTTCGTCTTGCGCACGGGCGAGAGCGCCGTGTCGCGCTCCAGGAGATATTTTTCATACTGCTTTTGTGAAATGGGACGCTCGGTGTCCCATTTTTCGCCGTTTGCCATGCGGTGCTTTTCGGTGTAGAAATACAGCGTCTCCGCGCCGTTTTTCTGCATACGGACGCGGCGCTCGATGTTCGGATTCGTCAGCGCAAGGTAGGTCTGCGTCATGTCGATGGCCGCGGCGCGGTATTTTTGTGCGAAAGCCGCCATGTCGGGCATGGCGATGAGGTACTTGCGCTTCTGCGCCATCGGCTCGACCTCGCCCACGGCGCGGTAAATTTCGCGCAGGGCGCGCTCGATTTTATTGTTGAAATTTGCGTCGTTGTCGATGATACGCAGATTCGGGTGCGCGCTCCACGCGCGCAGCGTGCGGTCGTCCATCTCGCGCGCGTATTCGATGGACTCTGTGCGCGCGTTGTTGCCGAGGTCGTAGGCAAACTCCGCGCCCTTGGCGCAGGTGATGAGATGGAGCACAAGGTCGTAGTTTTTGAGCACGCGCTCCTCGGTGCGGCCGTCGAAGCGCGCGATGACCTGTGCGAACTCCTCGTCCGACACGTAGGCCTTGTCGTCCATCAGCGCGCGGTCGTAGAGGATGAGAATGTTGTCCTCCGGCACGAGCTGCGCCGCGGCAAGGGCGAGCTGCTCCTTGTGGATCTGGTCGCCGACGACGAAGTCCTGAAATTGCAGCATCGACACGCATCCTCCGAACGGCTTGATACCAAAGCCGGAGATGAGCTCGGTCGCCGTCTCGGGGATGGTGATGACACGCCAGCCGTCCTCCTGCTTGAATTCCTTGAGCACGCGGCTCACCAGCGTTGTTTTGCCCGCCGCAGGGCCGCCCGTGAGGACGATCTTTGTGATGCGCTTTGCCATAGTTACGCTTCCTTTCCGTGCAGAAGATAGTCGCCGAACGCTTCGACGGTCTTAAAATACAGATCGCAGTTTTTGCGCATGAACGCTTCAATCTCCGGAATGTCGTTCGACCAGCCCGCAGCGGCGAAGCGCACATTTGCGGCCTTCGCCATGTCGTATCCGGGCTTCAAGTCGTCAAGCACGAGCATCTGCTCGGCGGTGAAGCCGAGCTTTTCCATGATGTCATACAGCGCGTGCGGCTGGGGCTTGCGCCGCTCCTTCGGCACCTCCCAGCCGTAGACGCGCTTCGGCTCAGGGAGCTTATTTTCGCGGTAGTCGCGCAGGATGTTCGGCGAAAGTGAGTGCGACACGACGCAGATCGTGCCACCGGCTCGCACATAGTCCCACAAGATATCGCGCATCCCGTCGTAGACCTGCGGCACGTGGTGCTGGACATATTCGTGCCAGTACGCCTGCTCGTGCTTCATGTCGTCCTCAGTCATGCCGACCTCGCCGTGGAAAAAGTCATAGACGCCGGGGTCAAAATTTTTGAGGACGTATTCTTCCAGCGTGTAGCGCTTCGCCCTGGGGAAAAACTTCGCCGTGTACTCGGCAAAGCAGGGATAGTGCACCGTCGCGGTGGAGTTGACCACAGTGTCGTCGTGGTCGAGCACAAGGCAGGGGTAGGTCATAAAAGGGACTCCTTTTGATGCTTTTTTCAAAGTATAGCATACTTGGGGGGGCCGCGCAAGCGCGGGGGGATTTGCAGCGCGTGAGCGCTGCGTGCTTTTCCCTGCGTATCCGCAGGGGAGCGGGCAAAGGGGGGCATTCTCTCACGTGAGAGAATGGCCCCCTTTCAATCCCCCAAGAGAACGCAAGGGGCCTTGCCCCTTGACCCCGCACATTGCGAGTTTTTATCTTGAAGAGCTGCACGCGCTGCGCATTGCACAGCCGTTGGCAGCTCTGCTGCCTTACGGATATGGCATACCCCTTGCGGGTAATCGGGTGCGGTGTACATGGCTTCGCCATGAACCCCTACCGCCTCGTTACCACTATCAACCGCGCCTTACTATCGTGAGGCGCGAGTGACGCTACCTCGGCGGCAGACTGCCTACCGAATGCGGCATTGCTGCGCTCGCCGCATTGAGCAGTGCCTCGGTAGACGGAAATTAGGCTGCACTCCTACAAGATCAGCAGAGCGGCAGCGGATGATAGAAGCAGAGGCAAGTCGTATAGCAACTCTAAACGCGGCTCCGCCGCGCGCAGGCATTCCCATTCCGGAGGCATAAAAGTCATTCGAGCCCGGAACTGCCAATCAAAAGCCTTTCTCTTGGGGTTCCAAAGGGGATATTCTCTTTCGCGAAAGAGAATATCCCCTTTGCCCCTGCCGCCCGCAGGCGGCATATCCCTCCGCGCTGTGCGCAGAAAGCAGTGCGCCCCACAAGCACGCGAAAAAAGAGCTGTCCTTTCGGACAGCCTCTTTTTACTCCGCCGCGGGAGAGGTATCCAGCGGCTTGACATATTTCTTGTAGCAATACACGAAGTACGCGATCTCCGCCGTGCCGGTGAGGATCCAGGAGAACGAATAGAGCATATAGAGCGAGCGGATCGTGTGGAAGTAGGCGAACACTGTGTAGACCCAGACGACGCGAAACACGCACGAGCCAAGAAACACGAAGACCATCGGTACAAGTCCCTTGCCAAGGCCGCGCGAGGCGGCGGTGGTACAGTCCATCAGCGCCGAGATCGGGAACGAAAAGCACATAACCCACATGCGTGCGAGGCCCGCCTCGATGACGTCGGCTTCCGGCGTAAAGAGTGAGAGGAACTGGTGCCCGAACAGCAGAAACAGCCCGCCGAGCACTGCCGCGGCCAGTGCGGAGAAGCCAAGTGTGAAAAGATAGCTCTTGAGCACGCGGCGAGATTTACCCGCGCCGTAATTTTGCCCGACAAAGCTCGAGCAGGCGATGTAAAACGCGTTCATCACGGAATAGACGAGGTTATCCACATTGCCCGCCGCGGAGTTTCCCTCAACGACGACGGTACTGAACGAGTTGATGCCCGCCTGAATGAAGAGGTTCGCGACCGAGAAGATCGCGTTTTGTAATCCTGCGGGTACGCCGATGGACAGCGCGTGGACGGCCTTGTCCTTGTGAAAGCGAACCTCTTTCAAGTTGAGATTGTAAATATCTCTGGTGCGCATGAGCGAGCGGACGATGAGTCCTGCGGACACGCACTGCGAGAGCACGCTCGCAAGCGCCACGCCGTCGGTCGACATCCCAAACCCGATGACGAACGCGAGGTCGAGAATGACATTCAGCACGCCTGCGGTGGAGAGGAAGATGAGCGGCGTTTTCGTGTCGCCGATGGCGTTCAGAACGCCGTTGCCGTAGTTGTAGAGCGCGGCGGCGGGCATGCCGAGAAAGTAAATGCGAAGGTAGAGCTCCGCCCCGTCGATGAGGTCCTCGCGCGTGTTCAGAAGCTCGAGCAGCGGGCGGGCAAAGATAAGGCCCAGCGCCAGCATCAGAAAGCCCGCGATCAGGCAGACAAGAAACGACGTGTGGACGGACTCGCGCACGTTTTTCTCGCTGCGCGCGCCGAAGTGCGTGGCCACAAGCACGTTGACACCGCTGCCAAGGCCCATCAGAAAGCCCGTGAACAGGAAGATGAGCGTCGTGGTCGAGCCGACCGAGCCCATGGCGGCGGAGCTGGAAAAGCGGCCGACGACCGCAAGGTCGACCATGCTGAAGAGCATCTGCAAAAGGTTTGTGAACATCAGCGGCAGCGAAAAGCCGATGATCTGGCGGCCAAGGCTGCCCTGCGTCATGTCGAGCGTGGCGGAACGCGCCATAGGAAACTCCCCTCTCTCTTTCTCTACTCAAAGTCCTATCCTTATAGCACACTTTTTCCCGCTTTGCAAGTGGAAAGGCTGCTATGCGCAAAAAATAACAAAAAACAGCGGTAAATTTTTCAAAAAAGCCGCAAACTGCGTGCAAAAAGCGCTTGCATTCCGCAGCTTTGTGTGATAGTATGCTTATGTTATGGATGCAGGAAACGCAGAGTGGACCGTTTGGCCCGCTCTTTCTTTTGCAAATTTCGGAAAAAACACGAACTGCGAGGGATACAATGAAAAAAGTGACAGAGACCGTGCGCGAACTGGCGCTCCCCGTTGTCGAGGGGCAAGGCTGCAAGCTCTGGGACGTGGAATACGTCCGCGAGGCCGGGCAGTGGTATCTGCGCATCTACATTGATAAGGACGGCGGCGTGAATATCCTCGACTGCGAGGCCATCTCCCGCGCGCTGAGCGATATTTTAGATGAAGCCGACCCCATCGAGTCGAGCTATATTTTCGAGGTCGCGTCCGCCGGCGCGGAGCGCCCGCTCAAGAGAGCGAGCGATTTTGAGCAGTTCATGGGCTCGCCCGTGCTTCTGAAGACCTACAAGCCCGTCGACGGGCGCAAGGAATTCTCCGGCGACCTTGCAGGCTTCGACAACGGCGCGGTCACGCTTCGCATCGGCGAAGAGGAAAAGCGCTTTGAAAAGAACGCGGTCGCGCTCGTGCGCCTGCGCTGCGACTTTTAACGAAAGAGAATACCAATTACTTTGATTATACAGAATAGGAGCAATACCCATGAAATGTGATGAAATCTTCGCAGCGCTTGCGATGCTGGAAAAGGAACGCGGCATTTCTCAGACCTTTATGATGGATAAGATCGTCCAGGCGCTCACCACCGCCTACAAGCGCGACCACGAGGGCGTGGAAAACGTCGTCGTCGACGTGGACGAGGGCAAGCGCGAGCTCAAGATGTACGTGCAGAAGGAGGTCGTGGACGAGGTCGAGAACCCCGGCACGCAGATGAGCCTCGACGATGCGAAGGCCATCTCCGCCAAGTACAATGTCGGCGATATCGTCAACATTCCTGTCGACAACATTGAGTTTGGCCGCATCGCCGCGGGCAACGGCAAGCAGGTCATCATCCAGGGCCTGCGCGAGGCCGAGAGCGGCATGGTCTACGACGAATACAACTCCAAGCAGCATGAGATTCTCACCGGCGTCGTCACGCGCATCGACCCGCGCACGGGCAACGCCTCTCTTCGCATCGGCACCGGCGCGGAGGCGACGGACGCCATTCTTCTCGCCGGCGAGCAGGTCAAGGGTGAGACGCTCATCGAGGGTCAGCGCATCAAGGTCTACCTTGTCGACGTGCGCCGCCAGTCCCGCGGCCCGCAGGTCGTGATCTCCCGCACGCATCCGGGTTTGGTTAAGCGCCTGTTCGAGCTTGAAGTGCCCGAGATCTACGACGGCACGGTCGAGATCCGTTCCATCGCCCGCGAGGCGGGCTCCCGCACGAAGATGGCGGTGTGGAGCAACGACGAGAACGTCGACCCCATCGGCGCGTGCGTCGGCCCCCACGGCCAGCGCGTGAACAGCATCGTCGAAGAGCTGCGCGGCGAGAAGATCGACATCATCAAGTACAGCGACGATCCCGCGGAGTACATCGCCGCGGCGCTCGCTCCGGCAGACGTCATCGACGTGCGCCTTGCCGACGAAGGCAAGGCCTGCCGCGTCATCGTGCCCGACGATCAGCTCTCCCTCGCCATCGGCAAGGAGGGCCAGAACGCGCGTTTAGCTGCGCGCCTCGTCGGCTACAAGATCGACATCAAGCCGGAGAGCTATCGCGAAGAGGAATAATTTAAAAATGTGCAAAGCACATTTTTGAGTGTTCATTTGCACCCCGCTGCGCGCACTCGCCTGCGCTCGCGCACTTGCGGGGCGAGAAGTGTTTTTACTGACGCACCGGTCGTCAGTAAAAACGATTTCAGTTCATTTGCGCCGTGCGCGGCGCGAAAAAGTCCGAGGCGCTGAAAGCGCCAAAGAGGAGGGCGGCTCATGCAGAAAGTGAAGAAGATCCCGCAGCGCCAGTGTGTGGGCTGCCGCGAGATGAAGGACAAACGCGCGCTCATCCGCGCCGTCAAATCGCCGCAGGGCGAGGTGTCGCTCGACTTTACGGGCAAAAAGCCCGGGCGCGGCGCTTACGTCTGCCCGAACAGCGAATGCCTCAAGCGGGCGCGCAAGTCCCGCGCGCTCGAGCGCGCGCTGGACACGGCCATCCCCGAGAGCGTCTACGAAGAAATGGAAAAGGAGATGGCAAACGGTGGATAAACTGCTCAATCTGATCGGCCTTGCGAAAAAGGCCGGAAAGCTCGAAGTCGGCGAAGAGCCGGTCGGCGCGGCGGCACGAAGCAAGCACGCGCGCCTTATCCTCATCGCCTCGGACGCGGCGGACAACACGCGCCGCCGCGCGCTCCACTTCGGCGAGGCGGGCGAGTGCATCTGCCTTGAGATCCCGCCGACGAAGGATGACCTCGGACGCGCACTGGGACGCACATCCTGCGCGCTGCTGGCGCTGACGGACATCGGCTTTGCCGAGGCCGTGGCGAAAAAGCTGGCGGAAGCCGATGAGGCCCACTATGGCGAGGCGGCAAAACGCCTGACGATTAAGGCCGCCCGCGCTGCTGAGCGCAGAAAAGAGCTCAAGCAGCATGAAAAGAACGTGCGCACCGGCAAGAAAAAGCCGCATCAGGAAGAGCCGCAGTCCGTTCCCGCCGCAAAGGCAAAGAGCGCGGAAAAGAGCGAGAGCAAGCGCCCGAGAGGCGCGGTCAGGCACGGACGCACGCGCGCCGAGCGCGAGAGGGCGCACCGCGCCGCGGAAAAGCAGCGCACGGCAAAGCGCTTTGCCCACGCCCGCCCCGTGAAGAAGGGCAAGGGCAGCATCAAGAAAGACAGTAAGCAGAGATCACAACACACGGAGGTGCAATAATTTGGCTACTACAATGAACAAGAACAAGGTATCCGATATGGCAAAGGACTTCGGCATGGCGTCGAAGGACATTCTGTCCGTTCTGAGTACCTATGAGGACGGGAGCAAGAAGCCTTCGCAGGTGTTGTCCGCGGACGAGATCAACCTGATCTTCGAGCATCTGACGCAGAAGCATCAGGTGAAGATCGAGTCGATCTACGCCGAGTCTGCGCCCAAGAAAAAGCCCGAGGCCAAGCCCGCTCCCGCGCAGAACCAGCCCAAGGCGAATAACGCTCAGAACCAGCCGAGAAACAATAATAACAACAATAACGGCGGCAATCGTCCCCAGCCCCAGCAGGGTCAGCAGGGCAAGCCCGCCCAGCAGCAAAGCGCCCAGCCCCAAATGCAGAGCAAGTCCACCGCCACGCAGCATCCCACGACGCGCGTGCCGGAAAAGAAGATCGTCGACACCCGCAAAGTCACGAACGTCAACCTCGACAAGTACGACGAAAAGCTCCAGGACATGGCCGAGCGCTCCGGCGACCGCCGCGACTTAGAGCGCGGCAGCAAGGAAAAGTTCCGCAACAACCGAAACCGCAATAACCGTCAGCAGCCGTTCTCCGGCAAGCGCAAGCAGGAAGAGGCCGAGAAGATGCGCCGCCTGCAGCTTGAGATCGCGAAGAAGACGCCGCTGACCGTCAAAATTCCCGACGAGATCTCCGTCGGCGAGCTGGCTTCCCGCATGAAGAAGACCGGCGCCGAGGTCGTCAAGTGCCTGATGAAAAACGGCGTGATGGCCTCCCTTTCCCAGATGATCGACTTCGATACCGCATCCTTTGTCGCCGAAGAGCTCGGCTGCAAGGTCGAAAAGGAAGTCGTCGTGACGATCGAGGAAAAGCTCATCGACGATCACGAGGACAGCGCCGACGAGCTCCAGCCCCGCGCGCCGGTCGTCGTCGTCATGGGCCATGTCGACCACGGCAAGACGTCGCTTCTCGACTATATCCGCAATGCTCACGTCGCCTCCGGCGAGGCGGGCGGCATCACCCAGCACATCGGCGCCTATCAGGTGCAGATCAAGGGCAAGCCCATCACGTTCCTCGATACCCCGGGCCACGAGGCGTTCACCTCCATGCGCGCCCGCGGCGCGATGATCACGGATATCGCCATCCTCGTCGTTGCGGCGGAGGACGGCATCAAGCCGCAGACCGTCGAGTCTATCAACCACGCCAAGGCCGCCGAAATTCCCATCATCGTCGCCATCAACAAGATGGATAAGCCCGACGCCAACCCCGAGCGCATCAAGCAGCAGCTCACTGAGTACGGCCTTGTGGCCGAGGACTGGGGCGGCGACACGATCGTCTGCCCCATCTCCGCCAAGACCGGCATGGGCATCGACAACCTGCTTGAAATGGTCGCGCTGACCGCCGAGGTCGCCGAGCTCAAGGCCAACCCCAACCGCGCCGCGTCCGGCGCTGTGGTCGAGGCGCGCCTTGACAAGGGCCGCGGCCCGATCGCGACGCTGCTCGTCCAGAACGGTACGCTCCATCAGGGCGATATCATCATTGCCGGTACGGCCGTCGGCCGCGTGCGCGCGATGATGAGCGACAAGGGCCAGAAGCTCACCACCGCGGGCCCCAGCGTGCCTGTTGAAATTACGGGCCTTGGCGAAGTGCCCGAGGCCGGCGCGCACTTCAACGCCGTCGCCGACGAGCGCCTTGCCCGCGAGCTTGTCGAGCAGCGCAAGGAAGAGGAAAAGCGCAAGGCCAACGCCCCCATCACGAAGGTCTCGCTCGAGGACCTGTTCAGCCAGATCCAGGCGGGCGAGATGAAGAACCTCAACATCATCGTCAAGGCAGATGTCATGGGCTCGGTCGAGGCCGTCAAGGCGTCGCTTGAGAAGATCTCCAACGACGAGGTCCGCGTGCGCGTCATCCACGGCGCGGTCGGCGCGATCAACGAGAGCGACGTCATGCTCGCGGCCACGTCCAACGCCATCATCGTCGGCTTCAACGTCCGTCCCGACGCCGCGGCACGCGACAGCGCGGCCCGCAACCACGTCGACATGCGTATGTATCGCGTCATTTACGATGCCATCGACGAGATCGAGGCCGCTATGAAGGGCATGCTCGCGCCAAAGTTCCGCGAGGCCGTCATCGGCCACGCCGAGGTCCGCCAGACCTACAAGGTCTCGTCCGTCGGCACCGTCGCGGGCTGCTATGTCACCGACGGCAAGATCCAGCGCGCGTGCGATGTGCGCATCGTGCGCGACGGCATCGTCGTCCACGAGGGTCACCTCGCCTCGCTCCAGCGTTTCAAGGACGCCGTCAAGGAGGTTGCGCAGGGCTACGAGTGCGGCCTGAGCTTCGAGAAGTACAACGACATCAAGGTCGGCGACGTGGTCGAGGCGTATGTGATGGAACAGATCGAACAGTAAGACAAAATGTGCCTTTCGGTAGGGGCGGGCGTTCGCCCGCCCTTGCTTTTTTCAAAGGAGGAATAACTATGGCAAGCAATCGCATTGGACGCATCAATGAAGAGATCCAGCGCGAGCTCAGCTCGCTCTTCCGCACGCTCAAGGACCCGCGCGTCCAGAGCGGCATGGTGACCATCACCCATGTGGACACGACGAGCGATCTGCGCTATTCGCGCATTTATGTGAGCGTTCTTGAAAAGTCGCTCGAAAAGGACGTGATCCGCGGCCTCAAGAGCGCGGCGGGGTATCTCCGGCGCGAGCTGGGCGCGAACATGTCGCTGCGCTACACGCCGGAGCTGCAGTTCATCGCGGACGATTCCATCGAATATGGCGCGCACATCTTAGAGATGCTGCGCGACCCGCGCGTCGTGAAGCCCGCGAACCCCGAAAACGAAAAACTGAACACGGAGGGTGAGCAGGAATGACCGTTTCCGAAGTCGCGGCATACCTCCGCGCGCATGATAAGTACCTCATCCTCACCCACCGCCGTCCGGACGGCGACACGCTCGGCTGCGCGGCGGCGCTGTGCGCCATGCTGCGCCAGATGGGCAAGACCGCGGGCATCCTCTATAACCGCGAGACGACAGAGCACTTCGAGCAGTACGTCGAGCAATATTGGGTCGCGGACGATTTTGACTATGAGACCGTCGTCTCTGTCGACCTCGCCGCGCTGAGCCTGTTCCCCGACAATGCCGAGATGTTCAAAACGCGCGTCGACCTCGCCATCGACCATCACCCGAGCTACGAGGGCTTCGGCAAGGAGAGCTGCGTGCACCCCGAGTGCGCCGCCTGCGGCGAAATTCTGTGCGCACTCGCACAGGAGCTCGGCCAGCTGACGAAAGAGGTCGCGCTGCCGCTCTATGTCGCCGTGTCGACCGACACGGGCTGCTTTGTCTATTCAAACGTCACGGCGAACACGCACCGCGTGGCCGCGGCGCTGATGGACACCGGCATCG
>CALAAN010000044.1 GCA_937884915.1 uncultured Oscillibacter sp. | reverse complement strand
ATCAAAGCGCTGGATTCCGAGCATCTCGCCGGTGCGGCGCTCGACGTTGTCGTGCCCGAGCCGCTGCCCGCCGACCATCCGCTCAGAAAGGCCAAGAACCTCCTGCTCACGCCGCACGTCGCGGGCAACATGACGCTTGGCTACACCTGCGAGCGCAATGTGCAGCTCTTCTGCGAGAACCTTGAAAACTACGCCGCGGGCCGCCCGATGCACCACCTCGTCGACCGCAGAAAGGGCTATTGAACCGCTCTGCACCCCGCCGCTTTTCGGCGGGCGCAAGGCATGAAAAAGGCAGCAATATGAAAAATTCCCGCATCAAAAACGGCACCCTGCGCATCGTGCAGGGTATCATCATCGGCGCGGGCGCGATCCTGCCGGGCATCTCCGGCGGTGTGCTCGCCGTCATCTTCGGCATTTACCGTCCGGCGATGGAGATTCTGACGCATCCCGGGCGCGCGCTCGCGCGCTACTGGCGGATGCTGCTCGCCGTCGGCATCGGCTGGGCGATCGGCTTTTTGGGCGGCGGCAGCGCGATCCTCGCGCTGTTCCACCAGTCGGAAACCGTCGCAACGTGTCTCTTCATCGGTCTCATCCTCGGCACGCTCCCTGAGCTCTGGCATGAGGCGGGCACGCAGGGGCGCGGCAACGGCTCGTACATCTCGCTGATCGTCAGCTTCCTCGCCCTGTTCGGCGCGCTGATGGCCGTCAAGTTCAGCTCGTTTGCCGAGATGCCCGCAAACTTCTGGGGCTTTCTCTTCTGCGGCGTGCTGTGGGGCTTCAGTTTCATCATCCCGGGGATGACGTCGTCGTCCATCCTGATGGCGGTCGGACTTCTCACGCCGCTGATCGACGGCATCGCGCAGCTCGATTTCACGGTGCTTGTCCCGTGGGCGCTCGGCATGGCCGGTGTAATGGCGCTGTTCGCGCGCATCGTGAGCAGGCTTTTCGACACGCACTACTCCATCGCCTATCACGCCGTCATCGGTATCGTGCTCGCCTCGACGCTCATCATCATTCCGACGGGCTTTGCCTCGACAGCAGAGCTCATCTGGGGCGTCGCGTGCGCCGTGATCGGCGCGCTGCTCGCGTATTTTGGCAGCAGGATCCGCCCGCAGGAGGAAGCGGAAACGATACAGAAATGAACAAGCGGCACAATGGCCTGTGCCGCTTGTTTTTTCATTTGACGGCTTCCGCCTTTTTGAGCTTGCGCTTGTAGTAGTACATCATCTGATCGGCGCGCTCGATCACGTCCTCGACGCTGTTGCGCGCGGGGTCAAAGCACGCATAGCCGACCGATACATACGGCAGATGCCTGTTTTTCGCCCGCCGCACGGTCAGCTCGCGCAGAAAACCCGAAAGGTACTTCTCCGCCGTCATGTCGGAGATCTGCGCGATGACGCAGAACTCGTCGCCGCCGATGCGATAGCAGTAGCCGGCCTTCGAGAACGCCGCGTAGATCGTGTCGCCGACCTCGGCGAGCACGTTATCGCCCACGACGTGACCGTAGGTGTCGTTGATGGACTTGAACTCGTCCACGTCGAAGTAGTAGATGACTGCGTGCTCGCGCAGCGAGGAAAGGCGGTTTTCGTAGCTGTGGCGGTTCAGAAGATGAGTCAGTGGATCGATTCTCTGTGTGAGTTCGGAATACAGAATGTAGACCATCAGAATATCGACCGCCGAGCAAGCCCACAAGATGCGCACCCCGGCAACGTATTGAAGGAGCTGCCCGCAGAGAAAGAAAACCGGCAGGATGATAATAAGTACCCGGTACAGGCCGTAATGATGAGAGCTCTCGCTCATCAGCTGACCGATGAACAGCAGAACGCCGCTGGAGTAGGCAAGCACGTAGACCCAGTAGAACGATTCGTGATGGTAAACGTTCTGCGCGTCGACCGAGAAGATGAAGCCGAAAAAGGCCGACAGCACCTCGAGCCCCGCATGAATGCAGATGAGCGTGTAGATGGCCTTTTTGTGCTTGAGCGGCGTCATCAAATCGCTGCATAGCACAGTGATAATAGGCGCTGTGGAAAACTCTATGGTCTTGGCGAGTATGTGCAGCGTTCGGAGCGAGGCATCCGCCCCGTCCATCCATACGCCGAGCCATTCCGATATCATGCATGCGATCGTTAGTACGGAAATCGTATAGGCCGTCTGCTTTTTGCCATGCTCCATCAGATCATTGCTGCTCACGAGCATGTCCATGATGACCATGATGAAGACCGAAAGGAAGATGACCGCCGAATAAAAATCTGACATGGCGCGCACCTTCCTTTCTGATAGTTATATCGATACTATACCACAGTTGAGAAAAACTGCAACCGAAAAACGTCGAATTCTTCCGCTTTATCCAAAATTCACATATTTTCTGCCAGCAGCTCGCTGTATTGCGCAAGGCTCTGCGAGGCAAGCTCTTTCATCGCGGCCCAGTCTGCCGCGCCCGCGCTTCCCTGCACCGCCACGGTGCGAAAGCCCGCGTCCTTCGCGTTCCGGATGGCCGTAAGCGAGCCGGAAAAGACGATCGTGTCATCCTTTTGCGAGTGCAGGCGCTTCATCGCGCGCTCGAACATCGTGCCGCTGTCGACCTTGCAGAGCGCGACGGATTCCGTCAGCACGAAGCGGAAATAGGACGAAAGCCCCGCCCTTTCAAGGGCCTTTTGCGCCTCGTCCGCGCTCAGCGCCGTCACCACGCCGAGTCACACGCCCTCCATCTTAAAGAGCGCAAGCGCCTTGTCGAGCCCCTCGCGCGCCGCGCCGTCTGGGGTGAAGAGCGTATCCTCGAGAGTGAAAATTGCGCTTTGCAGCCGCATATCCGTTTCCTCCTGTGTATGAAAGGTTGTATTTTTCTACATTATAGCGCGCGGGAAATCATTTTTCAATCCCGCGCGGAGCGGCACAAAACGCATAAACCACCACTTGTTCGCGCTGAAAACGGTAAGAAAACCGGTACTTTTGCGTTCGAAATTGCTGAACTGTCTAAAAGATATGAAAAAATATTCTATCCAAGCAATAACTTTGAATATTTTTATCCAAATAAACAGTTGACTTGTCATTTTTATTGAGATACACTGTATGCAATATCACTTTGCCGCGGTGTTGTGCGGCAAAACTTGATGCAGGAGGAAGAAATATGACAAAGCATTCGTATGCAGCAAAAGCCCTGTCGCTCTTGCTGGCCCTGATGCTGACGCTCTCGCTCGCGGTGACCTCCGCGTTCGCCGTCAGCTACCAGGACATGAACCCCAAGGACGATGCGCTGCTGGGAACAAAGTTCTCGGTCGACGCAACCATCACCCTTGTCACCGATGAGGACGGCGAGGACGTGTCCCTCTCCATCCCCGTGTCCGGCATGACAAAGGATGCGCTCGCCGCAGCCGTCAGCGCCGGTACCGTCTCGCTCTCGCTTGAGCGTGACGAGAGCAAGCCCTATGTGAACGAAGAACTTTATCCGAACCTCTACGCGGGCGGCCCGCTGAGCGATTGGATGACCGAGGGCGACGAGCACCAGTTCACGAACATCAAGCTCACCGCGAGCGAGAAAAACGGCAAGACCGTCCTCGACGTGAGCTTCCATGTGAACAACTACTTCTACTCCACCAACCGCAGAACCGGCGCGGTCAGCGTCGACTACAGCGTGCCCCACACCAACGGCGGCTACTACATCGACCTGTGCGGCTACTTTGACCTCCTTGCCAAAAACAGCGGCAAGGATCTCGGCTCCGCAAGCGTCAAGGTGACGCCGTATGAAAACTTCAACACCATGTGGGAGATCTACAGGGAGCTCGATACGATCGTGGCGAACGGCACGAAGAACGGTCTCTATGTGGAAGAATTCTCCATGGGCCAGTCCACCGCGGGCCGTGATATGCCCTATCTCATCGTGGCCGACTCCAAGGCGAGCGTGAGCAAGTGGCTCGCCCTGACCGAGCAGGCCGAGACCGACCCCGACGCCGTGCTTGCGCAGATCAGGTCCGGCGCGCTCGACGACGTCCGCGTTCCCGTGATGTACTCCAACATCCACTCCAACGAGGTCGCCGCCACCGACGGTGTGCTTGACTTTGCCAAGATGATCACGAGCGAAAAGACCATCGACTACAAGACGCTCACCGGCTTTACCGCCGCGGGCGAGGCCGAGCTCAAGGCCGAGATGGGCCCTGTCGGCGCGGAGGGCAGCGTCGCTGTCCCCGACCTCGTCAAGGACAAGGCCAGCTACCTGGGTTACCTGACCGTCGACAACAACGGCAAGTCCGGCAAGGTCGACCTTGAAAAGTATTACACCGTCGAAAGCAAGAGCGTCAACGTCAAGGACGAGCTGCTCTCCGACGTGTTCTTCATCCTCGTTCCCGAGGAGAACGTCGACGGCCGTACCTACCTCACGAGACATTCCACGGTCGGCTATGACTTGAACCGCGACAACTCCTTCCAGACCACGAGTGAAATGGCCAACATGCAGCAGCTCATCGGCACGTATAACCCCATGTCGTTCGCCGAATTCCACGGCCGCGTGCAGGCGTTCCAGTGCGAGCCCTGCGATCCCCCGCACGAGCCGAACTTTGAATACGACCTGCTCGCCAACCACCTGATCGGCGGCGGTGAAGCGCTCGGCATCGCCGCGGTCGCCAACAACGACGGCTACAATAGCTATGTCATCCCCCAGCGCGATTATTTGAGCTACACCGGAAACGGCACCGAGACCTACTGGGAAGACCCGTGGGACGACATGTCTACGAGCTATACCCCGCAGTTCGCCATGCTGCACGGCACCGTGTCCTACACCGTTGAGCTGCCCGCCTACTGCGACGAGACCGCGCAGGCCGTCCAGTACGGTATCTTCGGCCAGGCCGAGTATGTGGCCGCCGAAAAGCTCTCTTACCTTGAATCTCAGGTCACCATCTTCCAGCGCGGCGTGAAGAACCTCAACTCCGATGCGTATGAGCTGGTCGGCCAGTGGCTGTGCGACCAGAACGACGTTGAGGGCGCGGAGATGGACGTCTTCCGTCCCGAGTACAACGGCACGGGCCAGAACGGCAACTTCTATCCCGAGTGCTACATCATCCCGCTCGACGGCAAGAACCAGACCAACCTTCAGGCCGCGGCCGACATGATGGAGTGGCTCACGAGAAACGACGTCAAGGTCAACGTGACCGAGAAGGAATTCACCTACGACGGCGTTACCTACCCCGCGGGCACGATGATCGTCTCGATGTATCAGGCCAAGCGCTCTGTCGCCAACGGCGCGCTGTATGACGGCACGCTCATCAACGGCTGGACGATCCTCTATTCCGAGGGTATCACGTCCTTCAACGAGACGCGCGGCTTCGACATGGTCACTGTGGCCGAGCCCGCCGCCTACAAGACCATCGCCGCCGTCTGCGGCGACGCGATGGATCACGACGACGCCCTCGCCTACACCAAGGGCCTGACCTCTTACTTCACCGGCGACAAGGATAAGGACGTCATCATCTCCAACGCCTCCGAAGATTCCACCGCCGCCGTCAACGAACTTCTCAAGGCCGGTAAGACCGTCGGCATGGTGACTTCCGGCGACTACATGGGCGATTTCATCTGCTCCTACGCCGACTATCAGACCGTCGCGGGCAAGTACCTGCTCGCCGCCACGGGCGTCGACAAGACGAGCGTGAAGGCGAAGATCATCACCAAGTCCCCGACCGTCTATGTCTCCGGCACACCCGCCGAGAGCGGCAAGGGCTTTGTCTACACCCCGCAGATCAGCCAGAGCGCGGGCTGGAACTACGATACCGCCGCGATGGACCTCATGGGCTTCACTACGACCTCGGACGTGACGAAGGCGGATGCCGCCATCGGCGCGACGAAGCTCG
>CALAAN010000043.1 GCA_937884915.1 uncultured Oscillibacter sp. | reverse complement strand
GAAGAGCTTGTCACCTGCTACACCCCCTATCAGGCTGAGATCAGCCAGGGCGTTCTGCAGGGCACATTTGAATTCCAGACGATGATCTGCGAGCTGACCGGCATGGACGTTTCCAACGCCTCGCACTACGACGGCGCGACCGCCGCGGCCGAAACGATCCCCATGTGCAAGGACCGCAAGCGCACGAAGGCCTACGTCTCCGCCTGCGCCCATCCGCAGATCATTGAGGTCATGAAGACCTACTGCTTTGCCTCGAACACCGAGCTTTTTATCGTCCCCGCAAAGGACGGCAAGACCGATCTCGACGCGCTCAAGGAAGCGCTCGGCGATGACGCCGCGTGCTTCTACCTCCAGCAGCCGAACTACTTCGGCCAGATCGAAGACGCGAAGGCGGTCGGTGAGATCGTCCACGCCGCGGGCGCAAAGTTCGTCATGGGCGTGAACCCCATCGCCTGCGCCATCCTGCCCACGCCGCGCGCGATGGGTGCGGACGTCGCCGTCGGCGACGGTCAGCCCCTCGGCCTCGACACGGCGTTCGGCGGCCCGTTCCTCGGCTTTATGGCCACAACGTCCGCCATGACGAGAAAGCTCCCCGGTCGCATCGTCGGCCAGACGAAGGACGTGGACGGCGAGGTCGGCTATGTGCTGACGCTGTCCGCGCGCGAGCAGCACATCCGCCGCGAAAAGGCCAGCTCCAACATCTGCTCCAACCAGGCGCTGTGCGCCTTCGCCGCGGGCGTCTACATGGCCGCGATGGGCGAAAAGGGCATGAAGCAGTGCGCGCGGCTCTGCACCTCGAAGGCGCACTATTTCGCCTCTGAGCTTGAAAAGATTGGCTGCACGCTCAAGTACAAGGGCGAATTCTTCCACGAGTTCGTCACCGAAGTCGAATGCCCCAACTGCCGCAAGAATATCCTCGACGCGCTCGAAGCAGAGGGCATCCTCGGCGGCGCAGAGGTCGAGGGCGGCATCCTCTGGTGCGTGACGGAGCTCGTCTCCAAGGCGCAGCTCGACCGTGCCGTTGCCATCGTGAAGGAGGTGCTGTAACATGAAGCTCATTTTTGAACTTGGCGTTGAAGGCCGCGGCATGACCCTCATGCCGGAGTGTGACGTCCCCGAATATCAGCTCCCCGAAGAGCGCAGCGAGGCGCTGCACCTGCCCCACGTGAGCGAAAACGAGCTCACCCGCCACTACACCGCCCTCTGCAAGCGCATCCACGGCGTGAACGACGGCTTCTATCCCCTTGGCTCGTGCACAATGAAGTACAACCCCAAGATCGACGAGGACATGGCGGCGCTGCCGGGCTTCACCCAGCTCCACCCGCTCCAGAGCGTTGAGACCGCGCAGGGCGCGCTCGAGGCGCTGCACACGCTGGGGTCTGAACTTGGCGAGGTCTTCGGCATGGACGCTGTGACGTTCCAGCCTGCAGCGGGCGCGCACGGCGAGTTCACCGGCGTTCTGCTCATCAAGGCGTATCACACCGACCGCGGCGACACCGCGCGCACGAAGATCATCGTGCCCGACTCCGCCCACGGCACGAATCCCGCGACCGCCGCGATGTGCGGCTTTCAGGTCATCAACATCCCGTCCGGCGCGGACGGCTGCGTCGATCTCGACGCGCTGCGCGCCGCCGTCGGCCCCGACACCGCGGGATTGATGCTGACGAACCCCAACACCGTCGGCATTTTCGACAAGAACATCCTTGAGATCACGAAGATCGTCCACGACGCGGGCGGCCTGTGCTATTACGACGGCGCGAACCTCAACGCCGTTATGGGCGTCGTCCGCCCCGGCGACATGGGCTTTGACTGCATCCACTCGAACCTGC
>CALAAN010000042.1 GCA_937884915.1 uncultured Oscillibacter sp. | reverse complement strand
ATAGCAGATGGAATCACACCGTTTCAGGTTTGCGGCGGCCATTTCATCCACGACCTCTTTCTTGTATCTCCGTTCATGCATGCCTAAAAAGCAGAAGAACCAGAACGCGAAGATGGCCACGCAGTTCTGAATAGAGGGGAAATAACTCTCCCAGCCGTTTCTGGCCCAGCACCAGTAATACACGGCAATGCAAATCGCCAGCACAATCCGCGCACCGACCAGCTCTCGTAATGTTACGGTTTTCTTCATAGATAGACCTCCGGATAGATGTGATATATTTATAACTTTTGATGTTATAAATATATCACATGCCTTTGCGGCTGTCAACAGGAATGTTATAAATATTTCACTTTTGCGGAAAGACTGACTTGCCCTCATCATTTGAAGAATGGTCCGGCAAGTACAGCGCACAGGGCGCTTCCCGCCGTATTGACAGCCGTGATATAATCATACACGACTGAAAATATGAGAAAACAGAGGAAAACGCTATGGAATTCACGCAGGGCGTGCGCTTTGACTCTCTCGGCCTGACCGAAGAGGTCCGGCGCGCACTGAAAAAGAAAAATATTGAAGAGAGCACCCCCGTGCAGGCGGGCTGCATCCCGCCGATGCGCGAGTGGAAGGACGTGATCGCCAAGGCCCCCACCGGCACGGGCAAGACCTTTGCCTTCGGCATTCCCATCATCGAGCACATCGAGCCCGGCAGCGAGGAGACCGAGGCCGTCATCTTAGCGCCGACGCGCGAGCTCGCCATGCAGATCACGAGCGAGCTGCGCGACCTTTGCGCCTATCTTCCGGGCGTGCGCATCGTGTGCCTGTACGGCGGCGCGCCCATCGGCAAGCAGATCGACGCGCTCAAAAAGCACCCGCAGATTGTCGTCGCGACGCCCGGCCGCTTGAGCGACCACATGAAGCGCCGCACCGTCAAGCTCGACAACGTCAAGACCGTCGTGCTCGACGAGGCCGACCGCATGCTCGATATGGGCTTTATCCACGATGTGACGCGCATTCTGGACAAGCTGTCCTCCCGCCGGAATCTCGGCATGTTCTCCGCGACGATCTCGCGCGAGGTCATGGACATCAGCTGGATGTACCAGCGCGACCCTGAGGAGATCACCGTGCAGGCCAAGGAGGAGAACAAGCCCGATATCGCGCAGTACCGCATCGACGTCAGCCAGAACGACAAGGCGCACGTCATGGCGCAGATCATCCGCGCCGAGGGCCACGAGCGCGTGATGGCGTTTTGCAACACGAAGGGCATGACCGAGCGGCTCAAGGCGTTTTTGATGATGGAGGGCCTCGAGGCCGACTGCATCCACGGCGACATCCCGCAGAAAAAGCGTGAGGCCGTCATGGCGCGCTTCCGCCGCGGCGAGCTGCCGATCTTCGTCGCGACCGACGTCGCCGCCCGCGGCATCGACGTCGACGACGTGGACGCGGTGTTCAACTACGATGTGCCGCTTGAAAACGAGTATTACGTCCACCGCATCGGCCGCACGGGCCGCGCCAAGCGCCGCGGCGTGGCGTATACGCTGGTGTCGGATTATCCCTCTGGGATGAGGTTGGATGGGATTGCCAAGTTCACTGGCAATGAAGTCAAGAAGGCGCATCTGGATGCGGAGGGGAAGTTAGTAGAGGACTAACTGGAGCCCTCTTGCAGAGGACGGGAATATTCTTGCACTGTGCAAGAACGCAAATAAGGGAGGGGTATCTCTTTTCAAAAAGAGATACCCCTCCCTTAAACCCTCCCAGAGAAAATTTTACATTGGCAGTTTGTAGCTCGAAGAGCTGCACGCGCTGCGCAATCGGGTGCGGTGTACATGGCTTCG
>CALAAN010000041.1 GCA_937884915.1 uncultured Oscillibacter sp. | reverse complement strand
CCCTCGAAATTCGCGCAGTCGCGGATCGCGACGCCGCGCACTCGCAGCTTTTCCGTCAAGCCCGCCTCGCCGCGAAACAGGATGTAATTCACCTGCGACGGGCACACCCAGAAGCCGAGCTTTCGCAGCTGCTCTTCGAGCCACGGACGCTCCGCGCGGATGATGGCACGGTTTTTCTCCAAAAATTCCGCATCGCCCAGCGCGGCAACGCCCGCCGCCTGTGCAAGCGTCGAAACGTTCCACGGCGGTATCGCCGCCGACATCTTCCGCAGCAGCGCTTCATCCGCGCTCAGGCCATAGCCCAGCCGCAGCCCCGCCATACCAAAGCTCTTCGTAAAGGCCTTGAGAATGAAAAGCTGCGGAAACTCGCGCAGAAACAGCGTCAGATCGACGCCGCCGTCCGACAGGCTCAAAAAGCACTCGTCGACAAAAAGCGCGATGTTTTTCTCGCGGCAGATGCGCAGAATCTCTTCCAGCAAATCGCCCGCAATGAGCCGCCCCGTCGGGTTATTGGGGTTGCAGAGAAACAGCGCGTCAATCTTTTCGCGCGCAAGAACAGGTAAAAAGCTCTCCCGCAAATCAAAGTGTTCCTCTTGCCGGAGCGCAAAGCGCACGACCTCGCAGCCTGTCCGCTGCAAGGCGAGCGCATACTCCGAAAACGTCGGCGCGAGCTCCATCGCGCGCCTGGGCCGCACGGCCCCGCAGTAGGCATAGATGAGCTCGGATGCGCCGTTGCCGCAGAGGATAACGTCTTGCGGTACGCCCTCATACTCTGAAATCGCCCGCACGAGCTCCCTGCAGTAGGGGTCGGGATAACGGTAGAGTTCGGGCAGCGCGCGTTTGATCGCGTCGGTCACGCTTTTCGGTGTGCCGAGCGGGCTCACATTCGCCGAAAAGTCGAGCGCAATGCCGCCGTATGTATCTCCGCCGTGGCGGTTTTCCGTTTGATAAAGCATTCTCTTCCCTCCCAGTGAAGCAATCAGCAGCCGGAGCGCGCAGCCGAGCAGCAGCGCTAAAAGCGTCGTGCCGTACATCAGCCGGCAGGCGCGCGGGATGTCCTCGTGTTCGATCTGCCGCAGCGCGTCGCCGATGTACTCCTTTTTGTGCAGCACGCCGTAGTACCACGCGTCGCCCGCGAGGCGCACATCCAAAAGCCCCGCGCAGGCCGACTCCGTCTGCGCGGAGTTCGGGCTCGCGTGCTTATAACGGTCGCGGCGGAAAATTTTCCAGCCGTTTTTGATGTCCATGTGCAGAAGTCCGCCCGCCGCGAGCATCAGCAGCGCGGAGAGGCGCGCGGGCAGGTAATTGGCGATATCGTCCGCCTTCGCGGGCACAAGGCCGATGTCCTTATACGGCGGCTCGACGTAGCCGAGCATCGAATCCATCGTGTTCACCGCCTTGTAGAAAAAGCCCAGCGGCGCGCCGCCGATGGCAAGGTACAAAAGCGGCGCGACCACGCCGTCCGACGTGTTCTCCGCCACGGTCTCGACCGCGGCGCGCGTCACACCCGCGTCGTCGAGCGCCGCGGTGTCGCGTCCCACGATCATCGAGACCGCGCAGCGCGCGGATTCGATGCTGCCGTGCTCGAGCTCGTGATAAACCTTCATACTCTCATCCCGCAGCGACTTTGCCGCCAAAATCTGCCAGCACATGACGCTCTCGACCGCGAGGCGCAGCCATGGGCTCACTCTGCCGCAGAGATCAAGCAGCAGCGCAGGCACCGCCAATGCAAGAAACGCGACGATCAACCACAGCACCGCGCCCGCCGCG
>CALAAN010000040.1 GCA_937884915.1 uncultured Oscillibacter sp. | reverse complement strand
CCCGAACGATTCGCCGCTGCACCTCACGCGGCCTCGCTTTGACCTCCGCGCCCTCGGAAAAGCCTGCTACAACGGCTCGAGCGAAATGGTCAGCAACCTTTCGACCTCGCTCGTCGGCGTGCTCTACAACGTCCAGCTCATAGCCATCGCGCAGGAGGACGGCGTGAGCGCCTACGGCGTTATCATGTATGTCAGCTTCATCTTCATGGCGTTCTTCTTCGGCTATTCCATCGCCGTCACGCCCGTCGTCGGCTATCACTACGGCGCACAGAACCGCGGGGAGCTCAAAAGTCTGCTTAAAAAGAGCCTGACGCTCACGCTCATCGCGAGCCTCGCGATGACCTTCTTCTCCATCGCGCTCGCCTCGCCCATCGCCCGCATCTTCGTCGGCTACGACGAAGCTCTCTGCGAGATGACGGTCAACGCCCTGCGGCTCTACTCGCTCTCGTTCCTCGTCTGCGGTTTCAACATCTTCGGCTCGGCGTTTTTCACGGGACTCAACAACGGCACGGCCAGCGCGCTCATCTCGTTTCTGCGCACGCTCGTTATTCAGGTCGCCGCAATTCTGATCCTGCCGAAGCTCCTCGGCATCGACGGCATCTGGCTTGCCATCACCGCCGCCGAGGCGCTCACCCTGCTCGTCACCGCGGCGCTCTTCCTCGCAGGGCGAAAAAAGTACCATTACGTCTGATTTTTCACCAACAGCCGACAAACGGCCGCAGCGGTTCTTGCGCATTCCGGCAGTCTGTGGTAAGATCATTTTAGAAAATCAGTTTTCGAGGTGATTATGCGCATGAAAAAGAAATATGGACGATCCGGAGCAGACCCTATTGTTGTTTTCGCGCTGATTCTTGTTGTACTAAAGGTAACGGGTTTTATTTCGTGGCCTTGGTTGTGGGTACTAAGTCCGATTTGGCTTACATTTCTGTTTTTCGCCTCTACTTTTTCAGTCATTTTAGTTGGCGGGCGAATTGTGAAAGGCAAATGGTAACTTTTCGCTTGTCACATTGTCCACATCCACGCTTTTTTCACCGACCGGTACAATCGCCGGTCGGTCTTTTTGTGCACTTTTCTCTTCTCATTCTCTTGACAATCAATATTGTTGTGATATTATTTTGATATCAAATTTGGAGGTAACTTCTCATGGAAGAAAAAATCATCACCGGTCATAAAAACGGGTTGCTCGTGCTGCTGCTCTGGATCGTGCTTTTTATCGCCGCCGCTGTCGGCCTGTTTTTCAGCATTACGGCGCGTCTGATCCCGCTCACCGTTCTCTGTATCGCCGTGCTTGTACTCGGCTGGATCCCGCTGTGCGGCCTGCGCGTTTTGAAGCCGCAGGAGGCGCTGGTGCTGACGCTGTTCGGCAAGTACATCGGCACGCTCAAGGGCGAGGGCTTCTACTTCGTCAACCCCTTCTGCTCGTCCTTTAACCCCGCGGCCAAGACGAAGCTCAACCAGTCCGGCGACGTGGACGGCGGCCGCAAGGGCAGCGACATTCTCGTTGCCATGCAGGGTGCGTCCGCCGCGGTCGAGGTCGGCGGCAGTAAGAAAATTTCCCTCAAGATCATGACGCTCAACAACGCCCGTCAGAAGATCAACGACTGCCTCGGCAACCCCGTGGAGATCGGCATCGCCGTCATGTGGCGCGTAACCGACACGGCCAAGGCCGTGTTCAACGTGGATAACTATAAGGAATACCTGTCGCTCCAATGCGACGCGGCGCTGCGCAACATCGTGCGCGTCTACCCCTACGACGTCGCCCCGAACATCGACACCACGGGCGACGGTCAGGCCGATGAAGGGAGCCTTCGCGGTTCGAGCGAGGTCGTGGCCGCGCGCATCCGCGATGAAATTCAGGCCAAGGTCACCGACGCAGGCCTTGAGATCATCGAAGCGCGCATCACCTACCTCGCCTACGCGCCCGAGATCGCGGCGGTCATGCTCCAGCGCCAGCAGGCCAGCGCCATCATCGACGCGCGCAAGATGATCGTCGACGGCGCGGTCGGCATGGTCGAGATGGCGCTCGAGCGCCTGGCGGAAAAGGGCACGGTCGAGCTCGACGAGGAGCGCAAGGCGGCCATGGTCTCGAACCTGCTCGTGGTTCTCTGCGGCAACCACGACGCCCAGCCCGTCGTCAACTCCGGCAGCCTGTATTAAGCGCGCCGCGTTCCTTTTTTGGAGGCCGCCATGAACGACAACGCCAAAAAGCAGGTGCCCCTGCGCCTGTCCCCCAAGCTCTACGCCGCCATCGCCGCCTGGGCGGAGGACGACTTCCGCTCCGTCAACGGCCAGATTGAGTATCTTCTGACCGAGTGCGTGCGCCAGCGGAAAAAGAACGGCAAATACGTCGGCGAGGAAATCGACGTCCCACCCAAGCTCGATCTCAAGTGAACAAGTGTTCAGAATGCGGAAAGAATTCGTTTCTTTCCGCATTCTTGCTCTTCATTCCGTTTGGGAATGGTCATTTGTTCAAAGTTTATTGATTTCCCCCGCCGCTGTGTCATAATGTTTGCAAATATTATTTGATCGAAACGAGGTATCCCGCATTGAAAAAACTCAACCAGGCGATTGACCGCTTCTGCATCCTGCACCCGAATTTCGGCATCCCCAACCTGATGCTCTATGTCGTCATCGGCAACGTGGTGCTGGGGCTTTTGTCCAATTTCTCAAGTGGCAATTTTCTCAGTTTCTTCTCCTACACGCTCTCGGGCCTTCTGCACGGGCAGGTGTGGCGGCTCGTCACCTTTGTCCTCATCCCTGAGAGCACGAGCCCGTTCTATCTTCTCATCACCTGCTATTTCTACTACTGGATCGGCTCGACGCTTGAACGCCAGTGGGGCACGGCCAAGTTTACAACCTATTATCTGAGCGGTATGCTGCTCACCGTCATCGGCGCAAGCATCGTCAGCCTCATCACGGGCTACAGCATCCCCGTCTACAGTGCAAATTATGTCAACTTCGCCATGTTCATGGCTTTCGCGCTGCTCTATCCCGACGCGCAGGTGCTGCTGTTTTTCATCATCCCCATGCGCATGAAGTGGCTCGCATATATCGACGTGTTCTACTTCTTCTTCGACATTGCCCGCTATATCGCCGCCGGCAGATGGTACTATTCCATCATGCCCATCGTGGCGCTTTTGAACTTCATCATCTTCTTCTGGCCCGAGCTTACACGTTTTTTCAAGCTCGAACACCACCAGAGCAGGCAGGCCGCGCACTTCCATAACACCGTGCGCGCCCAGCAGCGCCAGGAACAGTATCAGCAGCAGACGCAGGGCTTCCGCCACAAGTGCGCCGTCTGCGGCCGCACCGATGTGACGAATCCCGAGCTGCAGTTCCGCTATTGCAGCAAGTGCGCGGGATACCACTGCTTCTGCTCCGACCACATTTTCAATCACGTCCACTTTACGGACGAGCAGCCATAAGCAAAGGGAGGCAATCATTATGGCATATACGAAAGAACAGGCGTGGGAGCTGCTCACGCAGTACAACAAGGGTGAATTCCACTTAAAGCACGCCAATATCGTCGCCGACGTGATGCGCTGGTACGCGGAAAAGCTCGGCTATGGCGACGAGGCGGACTTCTGGGAGATCGTCGGCCTTCTCCACGACCTTGATTTTGAGATGTATCCCGACGAGCACTGCATCAAATCGCAGGAGATCATGCGCGAAAATGGTCTCGACGAGCGCCTGATCCGCGCCACCGCCAGCCACGGCTACGGCCTGCACTTTGATAATCTGCCCGAGCCGCAGCACGAGATGGAAAAGGTTCTCTTCGCCACTGACGAGCTCACAGGCCTCATCGGCGCGGTCGCACTCATGCGCCCGAGCAAGAGCGTCAGCGATCTTGAGGTCAAGTCCGTCAAGAAAAAATTCAAGGACAAGAAATTTGCCGCCGGCTGCTCGCGCGAGGTC
>CALAAN010000039.1 GCA_937884915.1 uncultured Oscillibacter sp. | reverse complement strand
CCCTCCGCCACGGCGACCTCGCCGGTGCGGAAGATGCGCGCGCCGAGCTCGGTGTCCGTGTCGATGACGGTCAGCACCGTCGACCAGTTGAGGCCGACCTCGGAGATGACGCCGACGAGATAGCCCTCGGCGCTGATGACGCAGTCGCCCACGGCGATGTCCTGATCGGTGCCGTGGTTGAGAGAGAGCGACGAGGTCCAGTTGCTCTCGCTGTGGGCGAGGACGGCGGTGGAGACGAACGTGAAGTCGCGCCGCTGCTCCTGGAGCTTCAAAAGCTCGCGCAGGAGCTTATTTTCCTCGCTGTCGGCCTGCGCCTGACGCTGCTGGGCGCGAAGGTCCGCGACCTCTTTTTTGAGCGCCGCGTTTTCCTCCTTGAGCGCGGTCGTGTCCTCGTAATACTGGCGCTTGTCGGCCGTCCAGTCGCTCACGGCGGTGGCGGCGGCGCGGAACGGGTACGTCAGCACGCCCGCAATGTTTTCCAGCACCGAGGACGTGGAGGAAAAGTAGGTCAAAAGGCTCAGTGCCACGGCGACCGCCGCGGCAACGGCTAAAATGCGCAGCCCGTGGCGGCGGAAAAATTCTTTCAAGGCTTACCCTCCTTTCGTAGTAGGGCAGGGGAGAGGTTACAGGAGCTTGATGCCAAAGCGCGCGAACACGAGACCGAGCTGCTCGACGGGAAGGCCCATGACGTTGAAAAAGTCGCCGTCGATGCGCTCGACAAAGAGCGCGCCGCGGCTCTGCACGCCGTAAGCGCCGGCCTTGTCCATCGGCTCGCCGGTTTTGATGTAGGCGCGGATCTCGTCGTCCGTCGCCGGACGGAAGAAGACGCGCGTGGACACGGCGAAAAGCTCGCTCGTCTCCCCGCGGCGGACGCTCACGCCGGTGCAGACCGTGTGGCCGCGGCCGGCGAGCTCGCGCAGCATGCGGAACGCGTCGTCCTCGTCGTGCGGCTTGCCGAGGCGGTCGTTGTCTAAAAAGACCATCGTGTCCGCCGTGATGATGAGATCATTGGGCGCGCAGAGCGCGGCGGCCGCGTCGCACTTCTTCTTTGCGATGTAGCGCACCGTGTCCTCGGGAGAGAGACCGGCGGGGGTCGATGTCGAGCGAGAGTGTTTTGAAGTCCTCCACGCCGATGCGCTGTAAAAGCTCCTGACGGCGCGGGGACTGGGATGCCAAAACGATTGTCATGATATTGCCTCACAAATTGATGATAAAATGTAGAATCAATAAAAATTATTACAAATTGGATTCATTCTGCGCCGCGGTAGAAGAGACCGCGGGTGGTGTTCTCCGGCGCTTCAGCCGTTTCGCCCTGATACGCGCGCAGCATGCGGACGCACTCAGAGGCGCTCTCAGTCGTGAAGCGGAGACAGGCAAAGCGTAGCCCGAGCGACTGCCAGTCCTTTGCCTTGTCCGCGAGATAGAGAATCTTTCCGTTCTCGATCTCGCTGCGGCAGCCCCACGCGCGTAGCACAGGGAAGTGCTCGCCGCGCCGGTCGGTGAGCTCGGGGTCGCTTGCGCACGCGCCGTCGCAGGGAACGGACGCGGGACGCTCGGTAAAGTATCGACAGCCGAACGCGTTCGCATTCAGGCAGTTTTCCGTGACCATCAGGGGAAGGCGGCCATAGACGATGGCCTCGCACGGAAGACACTTGCTGAGGTCGCGAATCTGCGCGTCGCGCAGCTCAAACGAGACGCAGGCGCTGGAAAGCCCCTGTTCTTTCCAGAAAGCGAGCGCGGCGGAGTTGTAGAGGTTTAGCGGCCAGCCGCCGTGCAGCTTGCAATCAAGTCCGCGCGCGAGCGGCAGGTGGCCGAGGTTGCCGATCGACACGCCCGTGACGCCCTTTTTGGCGGCGGCCTCGAGCAGCGCACGCAGCATATCTTCGTCCTGCGTGCGGTAGACGCGCGGCAGGACGGCAAAAAATTCCGTTCTGCCGAAATACGGCGAAAGGTCGAGCTGCGGCAGCAGTTCGACAGGGACATACACCCGCACGGGAGCGAGAGCGACAAGCTCTTCGCTCAGCTGCTCCGCCTTGTGGATGGAGACGGTCAAAAGCGGCTTGTCCGCGCTGTTTTTGACCGTCGTTGGCGGGACAAAGTCGAATACACGGCGTTCCGGCACGGCGGTGCGCTGCGCTTCCATCTGTGCGAGCGCCTCACGGCGCAGGGCGTTGAGCGCGCCCGCGCTGACGGCGAGGCCGCCGTCGAGTGCGACGCTGCACTGCGCCGCCGAAAACGCCGTGCCGCCGGTTTTGCGCAGGCGGCTTTCGACCTCTTCCGCGGCGATAGCGCGGCTGCGCGCCGCCTCGGGAATTGCGCCGGTGACGGTCACACGATGGCCGTCTGCGTCCTCCGCCGTCAGGGTCATCGGTTGCTCTGCGCGGACGGTACACTCCAATGTGAGCGGCACGAGCCGCAAATTTTCCTTTTCATAGCGCGCGCGGACCTCGCTGAACCAGTCCTCGGGCCATCTTGCGTTTTCGGGCCGCGTGCCGAACATCTCGCGCCCGCGCGTGCCGCGATAGTACCCCTCGGTAAAGCCGTCGCGCGAGAAGGCGAGGGCGAGCTTTTTCTGCTCATCCTTTGTCGGCGCGCGATGCTCGCGCAGGAGACGTGCGTAGATCTCCGTCACGGCGGCGACGTACTCCGGCCGCTTCATGCGGCCTTCGATCTTGAGGCACGCGACGCCTAAATCCATCATTTCCGGCACGAAGGGCGCGAGGTTCGCGTCCTTCAGGCTCAGCGGATGGCCGTCGGCCTTGCCGGAAAAGCCGTAGGGCAGACGGCAGGGCTGGGCGCACGCGCCGCGGTTGCCGCTGCGCCGCCCGATGACGGCGGACATCTCGCACTGGCCGCTGTAGCACATGCACAGTGCGCCGTGAACGAACGTTTCGATCTCAATGGGGCTGCTCGCACAGATCTCGGCGATCTCCTCACGCGAAAGCTCGCGCGCGAGCACCGCGCGCGTCATACCGAGTCTGGCTGCTTCCCGAACGCCCGAGAGCGTGTGCAGGCTCATCTGCGTCGAGGCGTGCAGCGGCACATCGGGGATGAGCTTCTGGAGCGTCGACAGAACGCCCCAGTCCTGCACCAGGATCGCGTCCACGCCGCATTCTGACGCGGTGAGAGCCTCTTTTGCAAGCGCGGGAAGCTCGCGGTCGGTGACGAGGGTGTTGAGCGTCAGATAGACCTTCACGCCGCGCAGATGGCAATAAGAGACCGCCGCGCGGAATTCCTCGTTAGAGAAGTTCCTCGCGCTGCGGCGCGCGTTGAACGCGCCAAAGCCCATATACACGGCGTCCGCGCCGCTCTGCACGGCGGCGATGAGCGCCTCCTGCCCGCCCGCGGGCGCTAACAGCTCTGTCGTCAAGGCTTACTTTTTCTGCTGCTGGAGCTTGAAGATCTCGCGCTTGAGCTCACTGACCTCGTTCTTGGCCTGACTGGCCTCGTCGAGGTACTGCTTGAGCTGGCGGCGCAGCGCGTCGCCGGCCTCGCGCTCTTTGAAGAGCTCGTCGGTGATGTTCACGGCGGTCAGCACGGCGGCGTCCGTGCGGCCGACCTTGGCAGAGTCGAGCAGCTCGCTCATTTTGTCGTTGACGTAGGAGCCGACCTTCTGCATATAAGAGGGGGCTTCCTCGGCGACAAAGGTGTATTCCTCGTCGCAGATGGAGATCGTGATGCGGTTTTCCATGATTTGTGTGCTCCTTTCTATTTCGGCGTTGCACAAAAAAGGGCAAATTCCACCCATATAATCCTTAACAGTATAACACGAGAGTGAAAATGTGAAAAGGGGGAAGCAAAAAATTTCATGTTTACGAACGGGAAAATTTCATGTAGAATAATGGAATCGAAAATGCGCGAAAGGAGGCGGGGAACATGGCTGGCTATGTGCTGCATTTGAGCACCGAGGAGAACATCACGCTCTCGTCGGCGACGGTCAAGCGGCTCATCGCGCTCGGCAATGGCGACGCGGCGCTGCTGTACCTCGCCATCCTGCATGCGCGCGGCGCGGCGGATTCCGGCAAGCTCGCGCGCGAGCTCAAGTGGGACGAAACGAGGCTTCGCGCGGCGGAGCAGGCGCTCTACGAGATGAAGCTCGTCGGCGCGCCAGAAAAGAAAGAGGAAGCGCCCCTTCCGCCGCCCCAGCAGCTCAGCGAGCCGCCCGAGTACACGCGCGAGGACATCGCGCGCAAATTGGAGGGTGACGGGCGCTTCGCCTGCCTTCTGCGCGAGGTGGAGCACAAGCTCGGCCCGCTCTCGACCCCGTCGGTCAAAAAGCTGTTAGGGCTATACGAAAACCTCGGCCTGCCCGCGGACGTGGTCTACACGCTCGTCAACTACTGCATCGCGAAAAAGGAGCAGCAGTTCGGCGAGGGGCGGCTGCCCAACATGCGCGAGATCGAAAAAGAGGGCTACGTCTGGGCGCGCAAAGAGCTCTTTTCCATCGAAAAGGCCAACGAGTACATGAAGCGCGAGCAGGTCCTGCGCGGCAGATACCCTGAGTACATGGCGGCGCTGCAAATGCAGGGCCGCGCGAGCGCGCCGAGCGAGGAGAAGTACCTCTCCGCGTGGGCGGAGATGGGCTTTCCCGCCGATACGGTCAGCGAGGCCTACGACCGGACGATCCTGCACTGCCACGAGTTCCGCTGGCCGTACTGCAACGGCATTTTGAAGCGCTGGCACGAAAAGGGCCTGCACACGCTCGCCGAAGTGAAGGCTGAGAACGCCAAGGAGCAGAGCAAGCCCAAGAAGAACACCACCGACGGCGGCAACGCCTGGATGAAGGAATATTTGAATCAGTAACGAAAGCGGGGGAGAAGGATGTCTTATGACGGGCGGCTGATGCGTCAGGCGCTGGCGCGCTTCGATGAGGACAAACAGCGCCGCGCAGAGAATTTCCGCGCGCGCGAGCGCGCGGTGTACACCAAGTGCCCGCGCATCGAGGAGATCGACCGCGAGCTGTCGCACACGATGGCGAAGATCATCGCCTCCGGTCTGCGCCGTGGCGCGGACCCGCGTCCGGCCATTGAGGCGCTGCGGGAGGAGAATCTCAACTTGCAGCAGGAAAAGCGCCTTCTCCTGACGCGTATGGGTCTGCCGAGCGATTATTTGGAGGAAAAGCCCAAGTGCTCGCGCTGCAACGACACGGGCTTTATCGGCAGCGAGGTCTGCTCGTGCCTGCGGGGCTATTACGCCAAGGAGCAGAACAAGGAGCTCTCGGGTCTTTTAGACCTCGGCTCGCAGTGCTTTGAAAATTTCAACTTCGACTACTATTCGTCCGTGCCGGATGAAGATCTCGGTGTGTCGCCGCGGACGAACATGGAGCGTGTGTACGACATCTGTCAGGACTACGCGCACGAGTTTTCACCCAAAAGCGGCAATCTGCTGCTGACCGGCGGGACGGGGCTGGGGAAAACGTTCCTCTCCGCGTCCATCGCGCGCGTTGTGAGCGCGAGCGGCCACAGCGTGGTCTACGACACGGCGGGGCACATCTTCGCCCGCTTTGAAGCGCAGAAATTCGGCCGCGATGACGGCGAGAACGCCGACACCGCCGTGAGCCGCGCGCTGGGCTGCGACCTGCTGATTCTGGATGACCTCGGCACCGAGCTGATGACGAGCTTTGTCCACAGCGCGATGTATCAGATCGTCAACACGCGCCTCATCACGGGGAAAAAGACCGTCATCTCCACGAACCTGAGCCCCGATGAGATAGGGCGGCGCTACGGCGCGCCGGTGCTCTCGCGCTTGCAGGGCGAATATCAGATGCTGCCCTTTTTCGGCGAGGACATCCGCCGGCAGAAGAGAAAGTGAATACAAAATGTAAAAAAGACTCCGCAGAATACTCTGCGGAGCCTTTTTTCTTGTTATTTACGGTTTGTGGATGACGGCGACGGCACATGGCACGCGGCCGGGGCAGTAGGCGTAGTCGACGTTCTCATAGCCCGCCGCGGCGATGAACTTCTTATACGTGTCGAACGTGAACTGGCGCTTGAAGTCCGCGCCCGCCTTGCCGACGGTCGAGGCAAAGCCGCTCGTCCTGCCCTGCTCGCTGCGGTTCATATAGGTGGGGACGATGATCGTGCCGCCGCTGCGGCAGACGCGGTCGAGCTCGGCAAGGGCCTTGTACGGCTCGTCGAGCAGATGGATGACGTTCGCGGCGACGACCGTGTCGAACTGCCCATCCGGCTCGCCTAAATGCAGAATGTCGGCCTGACGGAACGTGACGTTCGGCAGCGCGCCGTATTTCTTCTTCGCACGCTTGAGCATGTTGGCGGAAAAGTCCGTCGCGAGAAGCGTCCGGCAGCGCCCAGCGATGGCGCCGGTGAGCAGCCCCGTGCCGCAGGCGCATTCGAGCACCGCGTCATCCGGCCCGATGCGCGAGCTGACGGCGGCGATGAGCGCCTTGTGTGCCTTTTTATTGAAGATGTCGGCGAAGAGATCATAGACCCCCGCGACGTTGTCCCAGAACATGAGCATTTTCCTCTCAGCGTGATTTGTTTTTCTACACGATAGCAGAAACGCGCGGAAAATGCTACTGCCGCAGGAAAGAAAAAACGAAAACTTAAGACGCAGCGCCCTTTTTTAACGCTTCCTTGAAAAAAGACTTGCCATCGGCGTGCGGGTGGTATATAGTCTTCATAAAGATTTTGTAAAGAAATAGTATTTTTGCGTTAAGGAGTCGAATGATGAAACAAATTTGGACGCTGTTTGCCCTGCTGGCGCTGCTGTGCGCGCTGACAGTTCCGGCGCTGGCCGCCGTTGGCGGTGAGACGGCTGTGAAGCCCGCCGCCCAGACGGTGAGCGAGGAAGAGCTTGAACGCTCGGAGGAGAACACGACCAAGGTGCGCAAGATCTGGGCCGTTGCGGGTCTGATCGGCGTGGCGTGCTTCGGCGGCGCGTTGGGCATGGCGCATTCGGTCGCGAAGGCGGCGAACAACATGGGCGAGCAGCCTGAGGCGGCGGGGCAGATCCGCACTTCGATGATGATGGGCCTTGTGTTCATCGAGACGGTCATCATCTATGCGCTGATCGTGGCGATTTTAATTATATTTGTATTGTAAAAATGAGCGGAAAAGCGAAATAAAGAGCGGTGGAAGAGGGCGCGTCAGTCCCCTTCCGCCGCTTTGTTTGCCGAGGGAAAGATAGATGTGCAGGCTGCTGTTAAGAAGACGAAAAGATACTGCAAAGGGAATGCGAATCACGGTGGAAGTCTTGCATTTCTGCCGTTAAGGTGGTATAAATAAATGCTGCATCCAAAGCGAAAAAATGGACGAGAGAAACAAAGGAGGGGTGGAGCGCGTGGATAAGAAAAAGCGAACGCGAGAGCTCGTCGTGTTCGCCGTGATCGTGCTGGCGCTGCTGGCCGGATGTTTGCTCACGCCGTCAGGCGGCGAGAGCGAGCCAATCCAGGAAGTCATGCGTGACGCGGTGCTGCACGAGCAGAACAAGGTGAGCCTGTTTGGCCTGATCGAGGTGAACCCGGGGCTCGTCTCCGCCTACATCGTGACGGGTATTTTAATTGTATTCGCCCTTATTTGCAGGCTTTTTGTGATCCCGAAATTCAAATATGTGCCCGGCAGGTTTCAGCTTCTTCTGGAACAGATCGTCGGCATGTTCGACGGGCTGGCCGAGGGCAGCAGCCCGCACCGCAACAAATTCCTGCGGGCGTACATCTTCACCGCCGGTGTTTACATCTTTGTCAGCACGCTTTTCGAGCTGCTCGGCGTTCAGGCGGTGACCACATCGGGGCACACAGTCAGTCTGCCTGCGCCTCTGTCCGATATCAACGGGGCCATCGCGCTGGGCGTGATGAGCTACGGCGTGATCCTCTTCGGCGGCTTGATCGCCGCGGGCGTAGGCGGATTTTTGCACGCGCTCAAGGATTTCTCCCTGCCGATCTCGATGAGCTTCCGCCTCTTCGGCGCGCTGCTTTCCGGCGCGCTCGTGACAGAGCTTGTGTATTACTACGCGGCGCTTTCCTATGTGCTGCCGGTCATTGTGGGCGTGATGTTCACGTTGATGCACGCGCTGATCCAGGCGTATGTTTTAACGATGCTGGTGTCAACGTTCTACGGTGAATCGACCGAGAAGCACGAGAAAAAGCACGGTACCCAAAAGATCAAAAAATCCCGCAGCGAAACGGCTGCCTGAAGAAAGAGGTAAATCTGCCATGAAAACGATGAAAAAATTCGCAGCGCTGATGCTGCTGCTGTGCGCGCTGATGCTCTGCACCATTCCTGCCCTCGCCGCAAACGAGACCGACAATAACGTGACAGAGGCCGAGACCGTCACGGGCGGCAGCAACGACAACGACGTGACCTCTGCCAAGGCGGTGGGCTCCGGCGTGATGATCGGCATTGCGTGCCTTGGCGGCGCGCTGGCCATGGGCATTGCGGTCGGCAAGTCGAGCGAGGCCATGGCCCGCCAGCCCGAGGCCACGGGCCAGATCAGAACCTCGATGATGATGGGCCTTGTGTTTATCGAGACGGTCATCATTTACGCTTTGATCGTGGCGATCCTCATTATCTTCGTCCTTTGATGAAGAACACTCCCAAGAAGGAGGGGCTTTTGAATGCCGCTTAATATCAATCTGCAGCAGATCCTGCTGCATGCGCTGAACTTTGTCATCCTGTTCGGCGCGATGTATTTTCTGCTCTACAAGCCTGTCAGGAGTTTTATGGACAGCCGTCAGGCGCACTATGAGAAAATGGACGAGGACGCCAAGGCCGTGCTTGCCGAGGCGGAGAAGACAAAGGCCGACTATGAAGCGCAGCTCAAGAGCGCCGACGAGGAGATCGCGCGCCGCCAGCGCGAGGCGAACGAAGCCCTGCAGCACGCGGTGGACGAGCGCCGCGCGCAGGCCGAGCAGCAGGCAAGCGAGATCGTGCAGCAGGCGCGCGAAAATGCCGCGCGCGAGCATGACCGCGTGATGGAGCAGGCCAAGGGCGAGGTGTCTGAGCTGATGAGCGCCGCGGCGGAAAAGCTGGTGCTCTCCAGCACGTCGGACGCTTACGACAAGTTCCTGGACACGGCGGAGGAGCGCAAGGACAATGGCTGAGCGCATGGAGCATTTGGAGGCTCGCCTTCTCTCTGCCGCGCGCCCGTCGCAGGAGCAGGAGAATCGATTCCTGGCCTTCCTCGCCGAGAAGTACGGCGAGGGTACGACGCTCACCTGGCAGAAAAGCGACGCCTATCCCGGTGGCTTTCGCCTCGAGGTGGGCGCAGAGGTCTATGACTGGAGCGCGGGCGGACGCCTGAGCCAGTTCAAGGACGCGCTCGAAAAGCTTGCCGCCACGCAGGGCGACGTCATTCCGCTGCTGAAGGAAACGGTGCTCTCCTGGACGCCGCAGGCCATGGCGCAGGAGATCGGCACCGTCCTGACCGTCGGCGACTGCATTGCCCGCGTGGACGGTCTGGCAAGCGTCGCCTACGGCGAGGTGCTGCTCTTTGACGGCGGCGTGCGCGGCATGGTGCAGGACTTATCGGAAGAGAGCGTCGGCTGCATCCTTTTTGACGACGACGCGAGCGTCTGCGCGGGCAGCACGGTGCGCCGCACCGGCCGCACGGCGGGCGTTCCCGTGGGCGAGGGCTTCCTCGGCCGCGTGGTGAGCGCACTCGGCGTGCCCATCGACGGCGGGGGAGACATCCGCGCAGACGGCTATCGCGCGGTGGAGAGTCCTGCCCCCGGCATCATCGATCGCCAGAGCGTCGACACGCCGCTTGAGACCGGCATTCTGACCGTCGACTCGATGTTCCCCATCGGCCGCGGCCAGCGCGAGCTCATCATCGGCGACCGCCAGACCGGCAAGACGGCCATCGCCCTCGACACCATCGTCAACCAGAAGGGCAAGGACGTCATCTGCATCTATGTCGCCATCGGACAGAAGGCGAGCTCCGTCGCCCAGCTCAAAAAGACGCTGGAAACACACGGAGCGATGGATTATACGATCATTGTCAACGCCTCGGCGAGCGACCCCGCGCCGCTGCAGTACATCGCGCCCTACGCGGGCTGCGCCATGGGCGAATACTTTATGAATAAGGGCCGCGACGTGCTGATCGTCTATGACGATCTTTCTAAGCACGCCATCGCGTACCGCGCAATGAGCCTGCTGCTTGAGCGCTCCCCGGGCCGCGAGGCGTATCCGGGCGACGTGTTCTATCTGCACTCCCGCCTGCTCGAGCGCGCAGCGCATCTGAGCGAGGAAAAGGGCGGCGGCAGCATCACGGCGCTGCCGATCATCGAGACGCAGTCCGGCGACGTGTCGGCCTACATCCCGACGAATGTCATCTCGATCACCGACGGCCAGCTCATTCTGGAAACGCGCCTGTTCTTCTCCGGCCAGCGTCCGGCGGTGAACGTGGGCCTGTCCGTGTCCCGCGTGGGCGGCGACGCGCAGACCAGGGCGATGAAAAAGGCGGCCAAGACCATCCGCCTTGACCTTTCGCAGTACCGCGAGATGGAGTCGTTTACGCAGTTTGCAAGCGACCTCGACGAGTCGACGGCAAAACTGCTGGCCTACGGTCAGGGCCTGATGCGCATGCTGCGGCAGAAGCAGTTCCACCCCTACAAGCAGTATGAGCAGGTCATCCTGCTCGTCGCGGGGCTGAACCACGTCTTTCAGGAGATCGTGCCGGAGAAGCTCGATGCATTTATCCCCGCGCTTCTGCAGCACTTTGGCGAGACGCAGCGAGCACTCTGCAATGCCATCGAGCAGACCGGCCAGCTCAGCGACGATCAGCAGTCGCAGATCATCGAAGTCGCAAAGGAATTTGTGCAGAGCTATTTTTCCAAATAAAAAGTGAGGTGAGGGGCACATGGCAAGCATGAAGGAAATTCGCGAGCACATCGCGAGCATCCAGAGCACGCAGAAGGTGACGAACGCGATGTACCTCATCGCCTCGACCAAGATGCGGCGGGCAAAGGAGGACCTCGCCAAAACGCGGCCGTTTTTCGACGCGGTCTCGACGCAGATCGAGCAGATCTTCCAGCACGCGGGCGAGATCGAGAGTCCGTACCTCTACAGGGGCGATGCGGATGACCTGGCCCAGCCCGGCACCTACGCTTATCTTGTGGTGACGGCGGACCGCGGCCTCGCGGGCGCCTACAACCAGAATGTCATTCAGGAGACGCTCAAGCGTCTTCAAAAGCATCCTGACAGCCGCCTTTTCGTCGTGGGCGGCAACGGACGGCACTTCTTCTCCGGCCACGGCGTGCCGGTGGAGAAGAGCTTCCTCTACGATGCGCAGAGTCCCACGCTCCGCCGCGCGCGAGAGATCGCGGCAAAGCTTCTGGATCTTTTCGATCGGGGCGAGATCTCCAAGCTCTTTGTCATCTACACCGACCTTGGCAACGGCGTGGATATGAGCGTGCGCATTGCGCGCCTGCTTCCACTGCAAAACGAACACTTTTCGACCGAAACAGTGCACGCGGCAAAGGAGATCCACTTTGTCCCCTCGGCGGCGGATGTGCTCTCGAAGGTGGTACCCGCTTACGTGACGGGCTTTTTGTACTCGGCGATGGTCGACAGTTTCTGCGCCGAGCAGAACGCGCGCGCCTCTGCCATGGACTCGGCCAACCAGAACGAGGACGATATGCTGCGCGAATTGCAGCTTGAGTACAACCACGAGCGGCAGGGCGCCATCACGAGCGAGATCACGGAGGTCTCCGCCGGCGCGCGCAGCAAGAAAAGCCACATGAGGAAGGAGGCGCAGCATGCGCACAGGTAAGATCATTCAGGTATCGGGCAGTGTGGTGGACGTGCGCTTCCCGCACGGCGAGCTGCCGCGCATCCGCGAGGCGCTGTCCGTCGAGCTGGACGGCAAGCGCCTTGTGATGGAGGTCGCACAGCACTTGAGCGCCGAGACGGTGCGCTGCATTATGCTCTCGGGCAGCGAGGGCCTCAGCCGCGGCATGGCCGTCACGGCGCAAGGCAGCGGTTTGCAGGTCCCCGTCGGCAAGTGTACGCTCGGCCGCCTTTTTAACGTCTTTGGCGACACCATCGACGGCGGCGCGCCGATCGGCGACGAAGAGCCGCGCCGCAGTATCCACAGAAAGCCCCCCGCCTTCGATGAGCAGAACCCGAGCGTCGACATTTTAGAGACAGGCATCAAGGTCATCGACCTTCTGGAGCCCTATCCGCGCGGCGGTAAGATCGGCCTGTTCGGCGGCGCGGGCGTCGGCAAGACGGTGCTCATTCAGGAGCTCATCCACAACATCGCCGTTGAGCACGGCGGCTATTCGATCTTCACCGGCGTCGGCGAGCGCAGCCGCGAGGGCAACGACCTCTGGAATGAGATGCACGAGAGCGGCGTCATCGACAAGACCGCGCTCGTATTCGGCCAGATGAACGAAGCGCCGGGCGTGCGTATGCGCGTGGCGCTCACGGGGCTCACGATGGCCGAATACTTCCGCGATGAGGAGCACCGCGACGTGCTGCTGTTCATCGACAATATCTTCCGCTTTGTGCAGGCGGGCAGCGAGGTTTCGACGCTGCTCGGCCGTATGCCCTCCGCCGTCGGCTACCAGCCGACGCTCGCCAACGAAATGGGCGAGCTGCAGGAGCGCATCACGTCTACTAAGAGCGGCTCGATCACGTCCGTGCAGGCGGTCTATGTCCCTGCCGATGACCTTACGGATCCGGCTCCGGCCACTACGTTCACCCATCTGGATGCAACCACTGTGCTGAGCCGTAAAATTACTTCTTTGGGCATCTATCCTGCCGTTGACCCGCTGGAATCCACGTCCCGTATCCTCGATCCTAACATAGTAGGCAAGGAGCACTACGATACAGCCCAGAGAGTGAAGCAGATCCTGCAGCGCAACAAGGAACTTCAGGATATCATCGCCATCCTTGGTATGGACGAGCTTTCTG
>CALAAN010000038.1 GCA_937884915.1 uncultured Oscillibacter sp. | reverse complement strand
CGCGCGCGACAGTCGCCGCGTGCGTCAGCTCGCGGCCGCGGCGGGCGGAAAGCTCCTGCCGCTCGCGCGCGTCGTAAAACTCATCGAGCATTTGCGAGAAGTTTTCACGCGTCTCGACCTGTGTCTCCGCGTCGTACTGCGCGATGGAACGGTAGGTGAAATCGACGGGCTTTCCGTCGCGGTAGAGGATGACGGGTATATAACGATCTTCCTTTACAGCGTTGGCAGTGTCGAAAAATTCCTGCACCAGCGCCCCGCGCTGCGCATCGTTCAGTGCACCGAAGCGCACATCGGTCTCATGTCCCGCTCGGAAGGCAAATTCGCGCGCGATGAGCGGCGAAATGCCGGTGTAGTGGTCGAGCACCCACTTGTCGACAGCCTGCTCCGCATCGCCGCCGCGCTGTGCGAGGGCAATCGAATCTTCCTCCTGCGAAAGGAGCGACAGCTTGTCGAGCGGCGTCGGCAGATGGTAGAAAAGGCCGGGCAGCAGCTGCCGCGTGGCGGAAAGGTCCCCGTACACGCGGCGCAGGCATTCGACGATGCGCCCCTGCGCGTCGAGCAGAATCAGGTTCGAGCGCCGGCCCATACATTCGAGCACGAGCTGCTTTTGGCTGATTTCGCCGAATTCGTCGGTGCACTGGAGCGTCATGATCACCATGCGCTCAAGGTCCGGCTGCTCGATGGACAGCACGCGCGCGCCGACCAAGTGCTTGCGCAGCAGCATGCAGAACATCGGCGGCTGGGCGGGGTTGTCGCGCAGAATACTCGTGAGCTGGATGCGCGGCTGGTTCGCGCCCGCGTTGAGCAGCAGCCGCAGATTGCCGCGCAGCAGCAGAACGATCTGGTCGCGCGCGGGCTGCTGCACCTTGTCGATGCGCGCGCCGATGAGCTGAGGCCTCAGCTCGTGTAAGACTGCCCGCAGGCAGATCGCGTCAAGTGGCATTGTCGTCCTCCATCATCCGGTTGAAAAGCTCGTTGATGCGCGCGTGGTCGTCGCGCAGATACAGCCAGCCGAACAGCGCTTCGAGGCCCGTGGCCTTCTGATAGTCCGCGCGGTCGGCGTGGTGGGGAATGGAATGAACGTTCGCGTTGCGCCCGCGGCGGAACACAGAGGCCTCTTCCTCCGTCAAAAGGGGTAAGAGCTTTTCGGCAAAGCGCGCCTGCTGCGGCGCGCAGACGAGCTCGACAGTCGCGCGGTGCAGGCCCTTGCCCGTCGCCTTGCCGTGCACGCACAGATACGTGCGCACGAGCAGCTCGTACACCGCGTCGCCCAGGTGGGCGAGACCGATGGAGCTGATGGCGCGGATGGCGTCGTCGTTCATTTTGGCTTGCGTATAATCGTACATAAAGACTCCTGAAGTTCGAAAGTACACATATTCTATAACCTCGGTGGAATTCTGTCAATCGGCGAGCGCCGCGGCGCGCGAAAAGCCGTTGCGCTTTTGCGAAAATCCGCTATAATGGCAGAAAAGACAGACACTGAAATTGAGAGAGGGATCCTATGAAAAAAATGCTTTCCGCGCTGCTTGCGGCGCTTTTGCTGCTGAGCCTTGCCGCCTGCGGCGAAAAGGAGCCGGATGACACCACGTCTGGCTACGACGATTCGCTCATTTCTGAGCTTTACAGCGAGGAGGGCGAGTACACGGACGCCGAGAACAACGCGCTTTCGTACAGCTATCACGTTCCGCAGATCGTGTCGGAAACGGCGGTCGCCGCCGCGCTGAATGCCGAGATCGCCGACCGGTTCGGCGCGCTCGTGCAGGAGCAGAAGAACATGATGGCCTCCCGCGCCTCGCTCACGTGCCTTTCCGTCACATGGACGAGCTGCTGGAACGACAGTCTGCTCTGCCTTGTGGTGCGCGCAGAGATGGACGGCGACACGAGCACGACGGAGACATACAGCTACGACTTTTTCGGCGGCAAGCGGCTCATGAGCGAGGACCTGCTGGCGCGCTGCGAGCTTTCAATGCAGGACTTCGTCACAGCGGCACGCCGTACCGCGGCGAACTGCTTTGACGAAACATACCGCGACGCGCTCAGCGGCAGCATGGGCGGCGCGGACTTCATCGCGTCCTATGCCGAGCGACGTGCGTGGACGCTCTCGGATGAGAACATCAATACGGAAATGCGGCTCTATCTCGACGGCGGTGTGCTGCACATGATCGTGCCCATCGGTTCGTTCGCCGGGGCGGAGAGCTACGACGCCGACCTCGCGCTTGATCTCTCCGCGCGCGAGACGGTCGAAAAGACGGCGCAGGAGAGCTTTGCCAAGGCGGCGCTCTCGGGCGGCAATCTGACGGTCAGCTTTGAAAAAACAGCGGACTCTGCGTGGTACGCGGAAAATTTTCGCTTTGACTACGAAACCGTCTACCCCGTGGAGGGCCTGTATTCGGACTACACGGATGTGTTCGTCGGTTCGGTGGGGCAGGGGTATTTCCCGTATATCTTCCTGCTGACGAGCGAGGGCGCGGTGGAGTACGTGAATCTGCTCGAAGGCCTGACGGCGGGCTTCCTCTGCGACGGCGGACCGCTCGGCGGCGTGAAGGACATCGTTTCGTTCGAGTCCGGTGAGGTCGAGGAGGACTACGGCACGTACCAAACGGTGTTTGCCGTCGACGCGGCGGGGGAGAAGCATGACCTCTCCGGTGCGGTCAGCGACGCGGACTACACGATCCCGTCGGAATTCCTCGGCGAGTGGACGGCGACCGTCACGCACGACACCGCCGAGCAGGGCAGCTACGACAGCGACTACATCCTGACGCTGACCGATGGCGGCGGCCTCACGGTGCAGGATATCAACAGCGAGGTTGGGATTTACTTTGAGTACACCGGCCAGCTCAACTACCTCGGCACGAACGGCGAGGGCATGGTCTTTGGCTATCACTTGAACGAGAACGCAGGCACGGTGCGCTACGGCGCGTTCACGCTGCTGCGCGGCAGCGACGGCCTGCACGTCAAATCCGTCGCGGGCGAAAACTTCTTCGACGCCCCGACCGGGAGATATACGGTGTTTGCGAGAGAGTGAAAAGTTTGGAATATCCCGCAAACAGAACACTTTTCGCACCTGACAAAAACTTTTTGGAAAAGCAAAAATTTCTTCAAAAAAGGCTTGACAGTTTCGACTCCCTGTGCTATATTATCACTTGTTCCGAGCCAAACGGAACAACAAAAACAAAACGGCATGGGGGTATAGCTCAGCTGGGAGAGCGCTTGACTGGCAGTCAAGAGGTCAGCGGTTCGATCCCGCTTATCTCCACCAAAAAGCATCGAAACCGTATGGTTTTGATGCTTTTTTCTTATTTTCTGTTTTTCTGTGGAGAAAACTTTCTGCAAGATGATGTTGAACAGTGCAAAAAGGCCTTTGGGTTGCAGAAAAGTTGCAGTGCAGAGGGAAAAACGCTGTAATGTTATGTCAATAATAAAGCGTGCACATTGTGCACGCTTTATTTTCCACCCATCAGCAGCGCCAGCAGCTCTGCAAGCTTCGACTTGACCACGACGTCGCCGTCCAAAGTGCTCTGCGTCAGGATACCATCGCACAGCGGGGAAAACGCCGCGCTCCACCACTGGAGAGTATTTGTACCGCGCGCGGCGCAGAAAAGCAGCATGACCGCGAGGCCAACGGCAAAGGAAAGCTCCCATTTTGTCCATTTCATCAAAAAAACCGCCCATCTCAAAGAATTTACTTTGAGTATGGACGGTTTTCTCAGTTTTCAAACAAATTCGGCGCAGAACGTTTTGACGCTTCCGCTTTGCAGCGCCTCGCACGCCATGCGGCAGGCAGCTTCATCAGAGAAGAGACCGAACACGACGCTGCCCGAGCCGGTCATCGCCGATGCCTTTGCCCCGTGGGCGAGAAGATCATGCTTGATGGCCTCGATGCGCTCATGCTGCTCACTGTCCAGTGCCTGCTCGAAGACGTTGCGCACATTTGCGCAGAGCGCGTCCGCGTCGCCGCGCTCGATGGCGTTGAGCATAGCTGTTGTATCAGGGCGGTCGGTGATTGTCACGCCATCCACGCGCGCGAAGAGCGCGGGCGTGGAGATCGGGAAGTCCGGCTTGCAGACGGCAACGTAGAATTTCGGAGCGGGCTTCAGAACGGTCAGCTTTTCGCCGCGGCCCTCGGCCAGCTGTGTGCCGCCGCGGATGCAGAAGGGAACGTCGCTGCCGACGCTCGCGCTGATCTGCTCAAGCCGCTCGTCCGTGAGGGCGGGGGAGACGAGAGTGCGCAGCGCGCGCAGCACCGCCGCGGCGTCCGCGCTGCCTCCGGCCATGCCGGCCTCGGACGGGATACGCTTGGTGAGCGCGATGTCGATGCCGTCATCGTAGTCCATCGCCTCGCAAAAGGCTTTTGCCGCCTTGACGGCGAGGTTGCGCTCGTCACAGGGAAGGTCTGCGCCCTCCGCACGGCAGCGGATGCCGTTTCCGCCCGTGAGCGTGACGGTCACGTCGTCGTGGAGGGAGACGGTCTGCATGACCATCTGTATCTCGTGATAGCCGTCGTTGCGCTTGCCGAGAATGTCGAGCGTCAGGTTGAGCTTGGCGTAGGCGGGGACGCTTACGCTGCGCGCAGGCGCCTCGACCGGCGCGTCCAGCGCTTTGCCGCAGTGGGGACAGTAGGAGCCGCCTTCGCCCACACGTCCAAGCGGTCTGCCGCAGTGCGGACAGCGGTAGTAAAGCACCCCAATCACGATGGCGAAGAGCATGATCGCGATGCCGAGAATGGCGAGCGGCACGCTGACGCTTGTGCCGACGCCGCTGAGCAGCGCGCCGGTAAGAAACAGCGGTGTTTGGAGCTTTTGAACCCTGCGATAATCCATCAGAGGCTTTTTGTTATGCATCGCCGTCTCCTTTTTCTCAGTGCTTCTTTTTCTTGTGCTGAATTTTCTTTTTCGGTTCGGGCTCCGGTGTGCTGGCGAGCCATGCGCCGCACTTGGGACAGCGGGACGGCGAGCCGCGGCCCAGGTGTTCGCCGCACTTGGGGCAGCGGTAGTAGCGCCACCAGGCGATGATGGAAAAGATCATCATGCCGAGGCCGACAAGCATGATGGGCATGCTGTCAAATGCCCAGACACCGATGGCCGAGACCACCGCACCGCCGAAGAGCAGTACGTTCTGCCAGATTCTGGCTGCTTTGTAATCCATTTTGGTATCCTCCTGAGCAAAAAAGCGCCTTGCGGCGCTTTTTTGCAGTAGCTTTGATTTTCCTCAGCGAATCTTGCGCGCCTCGACGTAGTAGCGCTTGTCCTGCGCGTGACCCATGGAGAAGGTCTTGCGCGGCAGAACGCCGTCGGCCATAACGGTCTTGAACAGCTGCTCCTTGCCCATCGCGGGCAGCAGGAAGCCCATGTTGCCCTCCTTGCTGCCGAGCTCGCGGGTGACCTCATCACCGTGGATGTAGTCGACCTCGCCGCCGAACTGCTTGAGGTACTCGTCGATGAAAGCCTGCAGCGTGCCGACGGCCAGCTGGACCTTCGGGTCGGGGACGGTGATGAAATCGTCGTGGCCGTTCCAGCAGACCTCGATGACGTGGCCCTCGCCCTTGCCCTCGTGGGCGTTGGGGTAGAACTTCTTGAACTCCTCCATGAACTTTTCATGGTCGACGCCGAAGAGCACACGGTGGATGGGCTCGAACTGGAGCGCGTCGTCGTGGTTGTTCACGACCTCGACAAGCGCGTAGCGGGAGGGCAGGGCGAGGTATTCCTCGGGAGTCTTGCCCTTCTTCTGCTCTTCGTAGCAGGCCTTGGCGGTGGCGAGGGAATGGTTGCCGTCGCCGACGGCGAACAGCAGGGGAGCGACGCCGGAGACGCCGTACTTGCTCTTCATCGCCTCGTCGGTGGTGAGACCGGTCAGCGCGTCGGCAACCGCGTCGATCTGCTCGGCGGAGAGCTTGTAGCCCTTGATGTGGCCGCCGTTTTCCATCAGGTCGAAGTCGTAGACGGTCTCCATCTTGCCGACCGCGGCGGTCAGGGGCTCGATGACGGTCTTCTCGGGGTCGTCGATGAGCAGCATGACGTGGGGCAGCTCGATGGGGGCGTTGCGGCGCACACGGGCGCGCGGGGGGATACGGTCGAGAACCGTGCCCTCAGTCGCGCGGATCAGCGCGCCGGAACCGGGGGTGAAGTCGTACTGGTCAAGGTCGACCATACCGATGAGGCCGTGACGGATCTTACCGTCGCTCTGGCCGCGCTCGATGTAGATGAGGGAGTCCTTGAGCGTCTCGAAGATGCCCTCTTCAAGGTACTTGCTCATCGAGGCGTTGATGTCGGCGATGAACTCGTCGACGTTGGGCGCCTTCAGGTTGGCCTCGGGCAGGATGAGGCGCAGGGTGGACGGCGCGTCGCCGACGGTCTTCTCCACGCGCTCCCAGTACTCGGGCTCAGAGGTGAACTGGTCGCACGCGACGACCGCCCACTTGCTCATATCGACATCCTTCTTGGGCAGCAGAATGTCGGAGGGGTAAAAGCCAAGCTTGGAA
>CALAAN010000037.1 GCA_937884915.1 uncultured Oscillibacter sp. | reverse complement strand
GCCGAAAATTGGCGGCGTGCGGAGGGAGGACTTGTCGATCTTCGCGCACAGGCCGTCGGGGATACAGCGGGGAATATTTTCGTAGAAGCCGCCGCCCGTGATGTGGCTGACGCCGTGGACGTCGGCGACGTCCATCGCGGCGAGGACGGGCTTCACATAGATCTTCGTCGGGCGCAGCAGCTCTTCGCCCAGCGTGCAGCCGAGCTCATCGACATACGCGCCGAGGTCCGCGTGCTCGACGTTGAAGACCTTGCGCACGAGGGAATAGCCGTTGGAGTGGATACCGCTCGATGTGAGCGCGATCACGACGTCGCCCGCTTCCATGCGGTCGTGGTCGACGATCTTTGCGCGGTCGACAATGCCGACGGCGAAGCCCGCAAGATCATAGTCATCGGCAGACATGGTGCCGGGGTGTTCGGCGGTCTCGCCGCCGATGAGCGCGCAGCCGGACTGCACGCAGCCCTCGGCCACGCCGGAGACGAGCGTCGCGACCTTCTCCGGCTCGTTCTTGCCGATGGCGATGTAGTCGAGGAAGAAGATGGGCTTTGCGCCGCAGCAGATGATGTCGTTGACGCACATGGCGACGCAGTCGATGCCGACGGAGTCGTGCTTGTTCAGAAGCTGCGCGATGCGCTGCTTCGTGCCCACACCGTCCGTGCCCGAAACGAGCACGGGCTCTCTCATGCCGGTGAGGTCGGGCGCAAACAGGCCGCCAAAGCCGCCGATATCGGACACAACGCCAGGGATCATGGTGCGCTGGACGTGCTTTTTCATCAGCTTGACGCCCTCGTAGCCGGCCTCGATATTCACGCCGGCATCACGGTAGCTCTCGGAAAAACTACGCATTCTTTTTCTTCTCCCCTTCACTGATTTTGCACTCAAAGCGGTCTTTGCCGCCGTCTTTCGGGATGCTTGTGGGATAACCGCCGCCGAAGCAGGCCGTGCAGAAGCCGTTTTCGGTGTTGTCAGCGAGCTTGACGACGTCCTCAATGCTTAAGTAGCCGAGCGAGTTGACGCCGATGATCTTCGCGATCTCATCGACCG
>CALAAN010000036.1 GCA_937884915.1 uncultured Oscillibacter sp. | reverse complement strand
CCCCGCCGGTCTTAAAGGACGCCGTGCCGAATTTTGCCATGCGGTCGCCGCCGCCTCCGCCCGCGGAGCGGACGGAGAGGAAGTACCAGATGGCGAAAATGCCGAGCACCGCCAAAATATAAGGCGCGAACATCGCGACATAGTTGATCGAGTGGTCGGCGGTGAAGTCGTAGTCCTCAATGATACCGTCGGCCTTCTGCTGCTCGATGAGCTCGCCTAAGTCGTCATAGAAGAGCGTCACGCTGAAAAGGTCCTTTTTGAGCTCCGTTTTGCCGTCGATGGGCTCGCGCAGCTTCATGCGCAGCGTGGTGTCCGTCACCGTGAAGGCCGAGACCTGCTCGGATTCGAACAGCTCGCGCACCTCGGCATACGACGGCTCGGCCTCCACCGGCTTGTTCATAAAGCCGTAGACGCCGACGAGCACCAGCAGCACCAGCAGATACGGCAAAAGATTGGGACGCTTGGTCTGTTGAGTCAATGAGTGTTCCTCCTTGCTGATTCAAAAAAAGAGGCGAAGCCTCTTTTTTGAACCGGATTTATTTCTCCGAATAAACCTCCGGCTTTAATACGCCGATGTACGGCATGTTGCGGTACTTCTGGGCGTAGTCGAGGCCGTAGCCGACGACGAACTCGTCGGGCACTTCAAAGCCTGCGAGGTCGGCGGCGATGGGCTTGGTGCGGCGGGCTGGCTTGTCGAGCAGCGTCACGACGGTCACGCTGGAAGCGCCTTTGGTCATAAAGTAGTTTTTGAGGAAGTAGAGCGTGTTGCCGGAGTCGAGGATATCCTCGATAACGACGATGTCGCGGCCCGTGATGTCCTGCTGGAGGTCGTGCGTGATCTGCACGACGCCGGACGAGGTCGTCGCGTTCTGATAGGACGAGACGGCGATGAATTCAATGTCGCTCTTGAGCTGGCAGGCGCGCACGATGTCGGCCATGAAGATGAAAGAGCCCTTCAGCACGCCGAGAAACAGAGGATTTTTGCCCTTGAGGCGCTCGTAGAGCTCGTCGCCCATCTCCTGTACGCGCGTTCTGAGCTGCTCCTCGGAATACAGTACCTTCAGGATATCCTGATCCATATTGCTCTTAGCCATAGCTTTTTTCTCCACTTTCTTTTTATTCGTATTTGTTGTATCTGATGCGGCATTCCGCCGCAGGTCGCACAAATTGACGTTATCGGGGGACGACGCGCACGAAGCACGCCGTATCTCCGCCTTTCGGAAGGAAGGAGACGTCCGTCCCCAGCCGCCACACAGCGGCGAGCCGATTGCCCACATAAAGGGCGGGGAGCGCGTCGCGCTCGGTGAGTGAAATTTTTTGGTCGACGCACAGCCGCTTGACGCTGCGCGCGCCGTTCGCACCCTCAAGCGTCAGGCGCGTGTTCAAATCGCACGGGGCAACGGTGATGACTTCGCTGTCTTCCGGCGCACGGAGCAAAATGCCCTCGCCGTCTGACTCGTGCAGCAGCGTCAGTTCGAAGTTGCCCCAAAGAATGGGAACGTTTTCCGCAAGCGCCGCCTTTGGC
>CALAAN010000035.1 GCA_937884915.1 uncultured Oscillibacter sp. | reverse complement strand
TTCTCGCGGCGAAAAAGACCTCCGTGAAAAACGGCTACCTCAACTACAGGCGCGCCAAGACCGGACGGCTGTATTCAGTGAAGATCGAGCCGGAGGCGGCTGAACTGATCAGGAAGTATTCGGGGAAAACGAATCTCGTCAACGGCCTTGAGCGCTACGCCACCGAGAACTCTTATCTGTCGAAAATCAACAAGCGGCTGAAATATCTGGGATGTCCGAGGGGCAAGCGCGGCAAGATCTTGGAGAAAGGCCGTTTTCCCGATCTGTCAACTTACTGGTCCCGCCACACGTGGGCCACCATCGCCTATGAGATAGGCGTCCCGGTTGACATAATCGGCCAGGCCCTGGGACATTCAGACAAATCGCACGACGTTACATTCATCTATATCAAGAAGGATCAAAGCAAGGTGGACGAGGCCAACAGGCGGGTGATTGACTATATAAAGAAAATGGTGGGCCGGTAGCCCGCCATTTAATGCCTTTAATACATAATGGGCGGCTACTCGAACTTTGCCGCGTCTATTTCATCCGCGTGCGCTTGCAGTCTTTTCGCTATATCCCTGAAAGCGTCCGCGTGTAGCCTTTTGTTCACATCTTGGCCACCATCTCGTCCACGCACCGCCCAAGCGAGAACCCCTCCCCCTTGAGCTCGTCGATGCGCCTTCTGGTCTCTGGTTTGATCTTGATAGTGTAGGGGACTTTCGGGGAGTCTCCCGAAGGCTTGCGCCCCGCACCCGCTCTCTTGCCGCCTCTCATAGCAGATCCCCGTGATGTTCGGCAAGCCAATCAGCCATCAGCCTCATAGTGTGCGCCAACCGCACCGGGGCGTCTGCCATGACCGCAAGATCATCAGGCGTCGTTGAATCTGCCTTCTGTCCACGTCACCGACACGCCCGTTAGGCTGTCGATGCAGTGCCAGGCGTTCTCAACGCCCGGCACACGAGTGATAATATATCTCATACTAAAGAATAGTTATATTTTTTTCTCTTATGAAGAGATAACCCGACGGCTTCCACTCGCAACGCTCGTTGCGCCTTATTGCCCACGATATCTCAACCATGAGGTTGGCATCGACGGTTAGTTCATAATTTATTTGGTAAGTGTGCGTCGGAATATAACCGAGGATGGCCTCGGCCTCTTTCTCTGAAATAATGGCCGACCAGCCATTATTTCTCCCTGAGCAAGATATATTGGCGGCAAGCTCAACCTCGACACCATAGAGTTTTACCTTCATTACCGTAGGGTTCTCCTCTTCTACCCTCCTCTTGAGGGTAGCTCTCTCCTCAAAGGAAGAGCCTGGCTGCTGCGCAGCCTTGTCATCAACTCGTGCGATTTTAGCTGGAACCGCGCCATTTACTAATGTATTGATCTGTGTCTTCATAACTCTTAGTGTTTTTTGTTTATGCAAATATACAAAAAATATTTGAATATAGTACACTTTTTCAAAAAAAAATAACAAAAAAAAGCGGCACCAGAAAAAGACGCTGCAAAGAGC
>CALAAN010000034.1 GCA_937884915.1 uncultured Oscillibacter sp. | reverse complement strand
CTACCCTGAGCTCAAGGGCCTGCTGACCGATATCGGCACCGAGGAGCTGGGGCACCTTGAAATGGTCGGCACGATCGTCCACCAGCTCACGCGCAATCTGACCGAGGAGCAGATCAAGGAGGCTGGGTTCGAGCCGTACTTTGTTGACCACACGACGGGTGTTTTCCCGCAGTTCGCCTCGGGCTACCCGTGGTCGGCGAGCACCATGCAGGTCACGGGTGACACCATCGCGGACCTCACAGAGGACCTGGCCGCAGAGCAGAAGGCGCGCGTGACGTATGACAACATCCTGCGCCTTTCCGACGATCCGGACGTGAGCGACGTCATCAAGTTCCTGCGTGCGCGCGAGATCGTGCATTTCCAGCGCTTCGGCGAAGGCCTGCGCCTCGCCAAAGACCGGCTGGACGAGAAAAACGTTTACTACGTAAACCCGAGCTTTGACAAGTAAAAATGACAGGAAAAGCACGCCAAAAGGCGTGCTTTTCCTTTTGCCTTCCCCATCTTGACGCCACAGCGAAACTGTGGTATCATCGCTTTGCCTTTCGGGAAGACTGTTCTGACCGGCGGCGAACAAAGTTCATTCTACCGTTCTGACAGCGAGGATGCGTTCCGAGCCATAAGAAGAGGGAAAACAAGACACAGCTTTGCTGCGTCGTCATTTGCTGTTTCCATCCCTTCTGCTGAACGGCGGAAGGGATGATTTTTATTTTGACAAAGGAGATGCGTTTATGGAAACGAGAGTTGCCGTGCTGGCTGTCATCGTCCGCGAGGGAAGCTCCGTCCAGCCGCTCAACGAGCTGCTGCACCAGTACGGGCAGTATATCATCGGGCGCATGGGCGTGCCGTACCGCGAAAAGGGCGTGAACATCATCAGTGTGGCGCTTGACGCGCCGGGCAACGTCATCTCCGCCCTGTCGGGCAAGATCGGCCGTCTGGACGGCATCACCGCCAAGACGGTCTACGCGCCCGAGGGAAGCATCGGAAAGGAAGAAAACCAATGAAAAAGAACCTCAAACACATTCTGGCCCTGTGCCTGACGCTTGCGCTCATCTTCTCGCTTGCCGCCTGCGGGCAGAAGGCGGACGAGCCCGACACGCAGGACGATCAGCAGACCGAACAGGATGAGTTTACCCCCGCGAGCTACTCCATCGCCGCGCTCAAGGGCCCCACGGCCATGGGCCTTGTGAAGCTGATGAAGGACAGTGAAAGCGGCGAAACCACTGGCAATGAATATACCTTTACCCTTGCCGGTTCTGCGGACGAAGTGACGCCCGCGCTCATCAAGGGCGAGCTTGACATGGCCTGCGTGCCCGCGAACCTCGCCGCCGTGCTGTACGGCAAGACCGAGGGCGCGGTCGAGGTGCTGGCGGTCAACACGCTCGGCGTTCTCTACATCGTGGAAAACGGCGAGAGCGTGCAGTCCATCGCCGACCTCAAGGGTCAGACCATTGTGGCTGCGGGCAAGGGCAGCACGCCCGAATATGCCCTGCGCTACCTTTTGAGCGAGAACGGCATCGACCCCGATAACGACGTGACCATCGACTGGAAGAGCGAGCACAGCGAATGCGTCGCGGCGCTGGCGAGCGGTCAGGCGACCATCGCGCTGCTGCCCCAGCCGTTTGTCACCGTGGCGCAGAGCAAGATCGAGGGCCTGCGCATGGCGCTCGACCTGACGAAGGAGTGGGACGCGCTCGACAATGGTTCGAGCCTCATCACCGGCGTCATCGTCGCCCGCCGCGAGGTCGTGGAGGAAAATCCCGCGGCCGTGAACGAATTCCTCAAGGAATACGCCGCGAGCGTTGACTATGTCAATGCCAACACCGCGGACGCCGCCGCGCTGATCGGCGAGTACGGCATCGTGGACGCCGCCGTCGCGGAAAAGGCGCTGCCCTACTGCAACATCGTCTGCCTGACGGGCGAAGAAATGCAAACCAAGCTCTCGGGCTATTTGCAGGTGCTCGCTGACGCGAACGCTGATTCCGTCGGCGGCACGATGCCGGAGGCAGACTTCTACTACGTCGGATAATTTGACCATTTCGGCGGCGGGCGCTGTCCCGCCGCCATTTTTCTAAGGGGGGAGGAATTGCAATGCGCAAGGAAAGTCAGCCGATCCGCATCTGGGCGGTCGCTTTCTGGCTGATCGTCTGGCAGCTTGCCGCGATGACCCTGCGCGCGGCGTATCCGCACGGCGCGCTGCTGCTCCCCTCTCCCGTATCCTCGCTCGCGCGGCTCTGGACGCTCGCGGGCACGGCGGCGTTCTGGCGCGCCATCGGCACGTCGAGCGTGCACATTTTAGGAGGCTTTTTGTTTTCCTGCGCGCTGGCGGTCGTGCTGGCGGCGCTCTCGGCGCGGTTTTCGCGCGTCAAAGAGCTGCTTGCGCCGCTCGTGGCGGCGGTCAAGACCGTGCCGGTGGCGTCGTTTATCATTTTAGCGCTCGTCTGGCTCTCGAACCGGACGCTGCCGCTGTTCATCGCGGCGCTGATGGTCTTCCCGCCCGTGTACTTAAACGTGCTCGAGGGCATCCGGCGCACGGATGCGGCCCTTCTGGAGATGGCGCGCGTGTTTCGCGTGCCGTTTTCGCGCACGCTGCGGGGCATATATCTGCCGCAGGTGCTGCCTTACTTCCGCTCCGCCGTCAGCGCGGCGCTGGGCCTGTGCTGGAAGGCCGGTACCGCGGCGGAGGTCATCGCTCTCTCCGGCGGTTCGATCGGCGAAAAGCTCTACAATGCGAAAATTTACTTCCAGACCGCTGACCTCTTCGCCTGGACGGCGGCGATCGTGCTGATCTCGGCGGTGTTTGAAAAGCTGTTTCTTCTCCTCGTGGACAAGATCGCGGAAAGGATGGGCGCATGATGGAACTTCGAGTCGAACACCTCTGCAAGCGCTACGGCGAGAACGCCGTGCTTGACGACATTTCCTTTACCGCGCGCATCGGTGTGACGCGTCTGCTCGGGCCCTCCGGCATCGGCAAGACGACGCTGCTGCGCGTGCTGCTCGGGCTGGAAGCGCCAGACAGCGGCACGGTCAACAGCGGCAAATTCCGCTGGGCGGCAGTCTTTCAGGAGAACCGCCTGCTCGAAGGGCTGAATGCCGAGGGCAATCTCCGCTTCATCCTCGGCGCGAATTACGACGCCACGGCGGCGCAGACGCTGCTGGAAGAGCTGGGGCTCGACGATGTGGGGAAAAAGAAGGTGCGCGACTATTCCGGCGGCATGCGGCGACGGCTGGCGCTCGCCCGCGCGCTGCTCGCGCCGTCTGATGCCATCGCACTCGACGAGCCGTTTACGGGGCTGGACGCGGAAAACCGCGAGACTGCGATGTGCGCCATCCTGCGCGCGGCAGAGACGAAGATCGTGCTTCTCTCCACGCACGAGGAGCTGCCCATCCCTGTCCCCTGCCAGATCATTGAACTGTAAAATTGCAAAAAGAAAGCGCAAGCATTTTGCTTGCGCTTTCTTTGATGAAATTATGCGCCGATGGCCTCGTCATAGACGGTGCTTGCGCCGCTGTGGGCGGCGACGAACTTGTCGCGGAACGTGTTGACAAGATCTTCGTTACCGTAGACGGACACGACGTACTGGCCTGACGTGAAAATCACAAGCTTATCGGGGAAGCCGCACATCCACTGCTTGCCCTGCACGGCGCTGCGGATGTCAGCGGCGACGGTCGAGACATTGCTCGCCTCTGTCACGTGGAACGCGCCGCAGGTGAAAGTGTTCATGTTCATCATGTGAACAAGCGACGCCGCGCCGTCGATGAGCGACACATCGGAGGACGGGAACGTCAGCTGATAGGTCAGACTGTCGGCGTTCGACACATCGAAGCTACCGGGCGCGCCGTCGACGGCGTGCTCCGCATCGCCGCCCGCAGCAGGAAATTTGTCGTCTTCACTGTATGTGCTCCAGACGGAGGTGAGCAGCGAAAGCGCGCCGGTATCCTGCGCTGCAGGCATCTCAGCAGGCGTCTCTGCGGGCTTGGAGGGCTCGGCGGGTTTAGCGGGTTCCGCGGGTTTGGTCGGCTCGGAAGGCTTGCTCGCGGGCGTCTCGTCCTTCTTGCTGTCGGACTTGGCCGGTTCCGCGGGCTTCTGGGCCTCGTCGGACTTTTCGTCCTTGTTCGCATCGGGTTCGATCACCACGGCGTCGGACGTATCGTCCTTGTCCGTGTCATCCGCGGCAGGCTCGTCCTGCTTGTCGTCGATGTTGGTCTCCGCCTGTGTGGGATCGCCCTCTTCCGGCGTTTTATCGTCCGCCTTGCTGCCGCAGGCAGCGAGCGAAAGCGTCATGGCGAGCGCTAAAAGAAGGCAAAGCAGCTTTTTCATTGGAATTCTCCTTGGATTCGTAGTATATTCCGTATTCTAACAGAAACCCTTTAGAAAAGGAAGAGTTTTATTTTCTTCTTACAAGAAGTGCAAAGGTTCCCCTGCGCCGCGCAGGGGAGAGCGAGTCAAAGGGGGTGTTCTCTTTCGCGAAAGAGAACACCCCCTTTGGAACCCCCAGAGAAAGGCTTTTGATTGGCAGTTTCGATCTTTGCGCAAGTCTTTTGCCTCCGGAATGAGAATGCCTGCGCGCAGCGTTGCCGCGTTAGCATTGCAAGACGATTTGGCCTACTTCTATTATCCGCTGCCGCTCTGCCAGTCTCGTAGTAGTGCAGCCTAATTCTCGTCTACCGTGACACTCATAATGCGGCGAGCGCCAGCAATGCCGCATTCGGCAGGCAGTCTGCCGCCGAGCAAACGTCACTCGCGCCTCACGGTAGTAAGGCGCGGTTGAGAGTTGTCGCGATTCGAAGAAGATTCATGGCGAAGCCATGTACACCGCACCTGATTCCGCAGGCTGAGCAGTTCTTCAAGCTACAGACTGCCAATGTAAAATTTCTCTCGGGGGATTTAAAGGGGGATACTCTCTTTT
>CALAAN010000033.1 GCA_937884915.1 uncultured Oscillibacter sp. | reverse complement strand
CGCCGCCATCCCCTCCTCCGACCGCGCCGCAGAGCTTCTACCGCTCACGGATAGCGATTCTCTGACCCTCGCCTGCACGGACGGCGACCTGAAAGCCGCCTACCGCGTCCTGCGCGCCATCATGGACTACGGCTACGAACACGAGCAGCCGTCGCGCGTGCACCTGATCTGCGCGGATGAAGCCGCGTGCAAGGCCTACTCCTTCCAGTGGAACATGTGGTTCGCTGCCGAAAAGCCAAAACACGAAGATTAAAAAGGAAAGACGAGCGAAATTCGCTCGTCTTTTTCTTATAAATAGCGGTCCATCTTTTGCAAAATCGTCTCGTAGCGCGCGGCGAGCTCCTGCTTTGTCTCGCCGAAGCGCTCGCGCAGCTCCTGCCGTGAACGAATGATGGCCTGCGACGCCTCGTCGCGCTCGGCGCGCAGTCCCGCGGCGATCTCCTCGCTCAGCTCGCCCACGCTGGCGAAGGCCTCCATCAGATCGCCCTGCGACTTGAAAAATTCGTCGCCGAAGCGGTCGTGCGGGGGATATTTCCCGCTGCGGTAGTTGTCGATGACGACCTCATAGCGCGCCATGGCGCGCTGCACCGCCGTCTCCCACGAGACGTACAGCTCGCGCTGGGCGTTTTCGCCGACAGTGCGCATCGTCTCCGGCGCGCGGCAGAGCTCTTCAAGCTTTGCCGCCATCGCTGCGGCGTTTTCCTCGATGCAGAAGCCGTTTCGCCCGTCGCTCACACCCTCGGACGCGCAGGAATTGCGGATCATCACGGTCGCCGTGCCGCTGGCTGCGGCCTCGCGCACGACAAGACCGTTCGTGTCGAACGTCGACGGGAAGAGAAACAGGTCGGCCCTGCCGTACCAAGCGCGGATGACCTCGCGGTCGGAGATCGCACCGGTGAAAAAGCAGCGGTCGGAGAGCTTCAGCTCTTCCGCATAGCTGCGAATTTCCGCGCCGTCCGCACCCTCGCCGACAAACACCATGCGGAAATCGACGTTCTTCTCGCGCAGCGTTTTCAGCGCATCTAAAATGATGCGGATGCCCTTGTACCACATGAGCCGCCCGACGAAGAGGAACACCGGCACGTTTTGCGGCAGGTCATATCCGCCCGTCGCTGCGGCGATGGCCTCGTCAGACACCCGCCCGCGCGGCACGTCCACGCCGTTTTCCATCACGATGTAGTCGCCCTCGTAGCCGAGCAAACGCAGGTTCTCCCCCGCCCCGCGGCTCACGACCCAGACCTCGTCGCAGCTCGCGACGTTCTGCACCAGCGCGCGGATCGCGCTCTCCTGTAAGAGCTTGCCGCGCACGGCCTTGGCGATGTCGACGTCGTATTTCGTGTGATAGGTCAGCACGAGCGGCGCGTCGACCACGGCGCGCAGCGAGCGCGCCAGAAGACACGACGTGATGGGACAGTGCGTGTGCATCAGGTCGACCTTTTTTTCCGTCAGCACGTGCGCGACCTCGGGCGAAAACGGGTAGCCCGCCACGTAGCCGAGCTTTTTGCGCGTGTCGATGCTCGGGTAGCGCAGCACGGGGAACGGGAACGCGCCGTCGTCCGCGCTGGGCATCGCCGGCGTGACCACGATGGCGTTTTCACCGCTTTTCGTAATGTTTTTCGCGTAGTTCACGACGGCGTTCGCCACGCCGTCGATCTCCGGCGGAAAGGAATCGTTCAAAAGGCAGATGGTTCTCTTGTCCATGCCATTGCCCTCCTGTCGCTTGTTTTTCGGCAGCGCCGAAGTGGATTTCAGTATATCATTTTTTGCGCGAAGATGGTATACTATGTGTGAATTTTACGCACTGTTTACTTGGAAAGGAGGGCTCTGCCATGCGCGTACTCACCCACACCGTCACCGCCAGCGAGGATGGCCGCATGGTCAAAGGCATCCTGCGCGGCAGTCTTCAGCTCTCCTACACACTGCTCAAGAGCCTCAAGTGGCGCGAAAACGCCATTCTCTTGAACGGACAGAGTGTCCACGTCAACGCCATCGTTCACGCGGGCGACATTGTCAGCGTCGCGCTCTCCGAGCGCGCGCCGCGTGAGGATCTGTACTGCGCAGACGCGGAAAAGCCGGACATCGTCTACGAGGATGACGATCTGCTCGTACTCAACAAGCCCGCGGGCGTTGCCATGCACCCAAAGTCCGGCGATGCCTCCGCGCCGAGCCTTGCCGCGATGCTGACGAATTACCTTGGCAAAGGCAGCGTGCCGCACTTTGTGAGCAGGCTCGACAAAGGGACGTCCGGCCTTCTCATCGCCGCCAAAAGCGGCTACGTGCACGACCGCCTGCGCCGCGCGCTGCACTCAAGCGATCTGCGGCGCGAGTACCGCGCCGTCGCCGTCGGCAGAGTTGAACCGCCGTGCGGCGTCATCGACGCGCCGATTGGCCGCGCGGAGGGCTCCATCATCCGTCGCTGCGTGCGCGCCGAGGGGCTTCCCAGCCTCACGGAGTACGAGACTCTGCAAACGAACAACCGCTTCACGCTCCTGCGCCTGCGCCCGCAGACGGGGCGCACGCATCAGCTCCGCGTCCACATGGCGCACCTCGGCTACCCTCTCGCAGGCGACTGGCTCTACAGCACGGAGGACAAAGCCCTCATCACCCGCCCCGCGCTGCACTCGTATGAACTTTGGTTCACCCAGCCGATCACCGGACAGGAATTGCACTTTACAGCGCCTATCCCGCAGGACATGCAGCGCTTGATGAAATGAAAAAGCACCGCCAAAGGCGGTGCTTTTCTGATACGTGGTAAAATACCATAGGTTTAGAGCTGATTTTTACTTTTCCTTGTAGTACAGGCGGCAGTGGCAGTAGCCCTCGAACTCGGGGTCGGCGATCTGGTCGCGGAACTCCTTGCACATGCAGACATTGTCCTCGATCCTCTGCAGGCGGCAGGGGCACTGTAAATCGCGCTTTAAGAGCGCGGCGCGCAGGCGGGCGACGACCTCCGCGTCTTCGTTGTATCGAATTTTCATGCCTTGCACTTCTCCAGCATCGCCTTGATGTCAGCCTTGTCGTGCACGCCCACCATGCCGGTCAGCGTGTGGCGGTCCTGCACGACAGCGAGCGTCGGGATGGAGTCGATGCCGAACATCGAGGCAAGGTTCGGCTGCTCGTCGACGTTGACCTTGCAGAACTTGACCTTGTCCTCTTCCCCATTGAGCTCGGCAAACACCGGCGCCATCATCTTGCACGGCTGGCACCACTCGGCCCAGAAGTCAATGATGATGAGGCCCGGATCGTCGAGCACCTCGCTCTGGAAGTTGTCTTCCGTCAGCGTGACGATGTCAGTGAACGTGCGCGTCTCAACATACGGCTCGTGGAAGCCGCCGCCACAGCCGCCGCAGCCACCGCCGCAGGCGCTGCATCCGGCCCCGCAGCCCGCGCCGCAGCCGCCGGCGCTCGCGCTGCTGCCGCCGCTCATCAGCTCCAAATCACCCTGCAGGAATCTGTCGACCGCCTCATCGGCATTTCCGGTCACGCCGGAGATGAGCAGCATGTGCGCGTTGTCGATGGCGGCGTGCGCGCCCTCGCCGATGCCGCCGCAGATGACGAGATCGACGCCGCGGGACTTGAGGCCGTTTGCGACCTTTTCATGGTCGGTGTCGTCAAACGTCACGGTCTCTTTTTCGATGGGCTTGATATCCTCGATGGTGTAAACGGTAAACTCCGTGGCATGGCCGAAATGCTGCATCACTTCGCCATTCTTGCAGGGAATTGCAATTTTCATAGTATGTTCTTCCTTTCCGGTCTATTGCTTCGGCGGCAGCGCCGCCGCTCGATGCTATGAGGTAGTTTACCACGCTTTCGCGCGCCGTACAACCAGAAATTTGTAAACAAACCATAAGTGGGTCCACTTTATCTTGCCATTCTATTATCCTCATGCTATGATTTTTATATCGCAGAGACTCTTTCCCCGCCAAATCAAAATTTGACAAAGGAGAATCCCTCATGGATAAGAAAATGATATTCGGCATCCTGCTCACACTCATCGGGCTATTTTTCAGCGGCTTCTGCTTTATTGATGCAGTGCTGCATCCCTGGAACTGCAACGGCGTCAGCGGGCTGTTGGGCGCTTTTCTGGGGCAGGACACTCTGATCCCGTTTATCCTCTCGCTGCTCGTCATGCTTTTGGGACTGGGAATCTGCTTTTGGCGGGCCTTTGGAAAGGAAAAGTAAATCCGCTCTAAGCTCTCTTTTCCCCTATGTTATGATCCTGCATCGCGGAAACGCTATCGCCGCCAAATTAGAAGTTGACAGAGGAGGTTTCCCTCATGCAAAAGGCAAATGAAAATTTCATCCGATGGTGCATTCTTGGCGCGGTCGGCGGAGTCCTGATGGCTGTCGGCGACTGGCTTCTCGGGTGTATTCCTCTTGCGGCGACAGATACGGGAATGTTCAACAGAGCCTACTATTTGTCCGGCTCCTACGGACTTTGGCGGCCCGCGCTGATCGTCGGACTCGGCGCGGGCGGGTGCTTTCTCTATTACTTCATGGTCAAGGCGCTGAATGCGGATCTCGACGAAACATACCGAAAAGCAAAATCCGTCCAGTACCTGTGCGGCATCTTCACCGTCGCGGTTGCCTTGGCGATCCATCTCTGGTCGGCCACTCTGGCGTGGTTCACCACCTATTTAGGCCCGCGCATCGGTGCAGACGCCGCACTCACAGCGGTCACGGCCTATCAGGACGATATGCTCATCGCCATTCTCCCGATGTACCTTCCGATGGTGCTGATGATCGGACTTCATTTCGTGATGCTGCTTACGGGAAAGACCCGCTATCCCAAGTGGATGCTCGCTTTTCATCCGGTCACATGGAACGTTCTTCTTGTCGTCATTCCGGACATCGCGCAGGCCATGCAGGTGCCCGTTGCCACATGGATGTCCGTGATGAGCCAGAGCAGCACGAATAGCTCGATCGTGATCTGGTGCATCGCGGCGGCC
>CALAAN010000032.1 GCA_937884915.1 uncultured Oscillibacter sp. | reverse complement strand
GTCTCTTGCGCCAATTTTCGATATGATAGTTTTAATTATAGGAAAACGAGGTTCATTCTATGCGAATGCGCAAAAAGAAAAACCTGCTTCCCCGCATGGAGCGGTGCGGGGCGTATCAGATCAAGGACCCCTATGAGCGCAAGGGCCACTGGCGCGAGCTGATGCCCGAGGCGAAGGAGATCCGCGTGGAGCTCGGCTGCGGCAAGGGCCGCTTCACCGCCGAGACCGCGGCGGCCGAGCCCGATGTGCTGCTCATCGCGGTCGAAAAAGTCCCCGACGCGATGGTCGTCGCGATGGAGCGCGCGGCGAAGGCAGAGCTGCACAATGTCTTCTTCATCGACATCGACGCCAACCAGCTGCCCGAGATCTTCGATGCAGGCGAGGTCGACCGCATCTATGTCAACTTCTGCGACCCGTGGCCGCCCAAGCGGCAGGCCAAGCGCCGCTTGACGCACGGCAACTTCTTAAAGCTCTACCGCAAGGTGCTCAAAGACAACGGCCAAATTCATTTCAAGACCGACAACGATCCGCTGTTTGAGTGGTCGATCGAAGAAATTCCGCAATTCGGCTTCACCCTCTCCGAGGTCACGCGCGACCTGCACGCGAACGGACAGCGCGGCGTGATGACCGACTACGAGGCCAAGTTCTACGCCGAGGGCAAGAATATCAACCGCTGCGTCGCCACGATGCAGCCGTGGGAAGAGCCCGAGGTAGAGGATACGCCCGAAGAGGCGGACGAAACGGCTGAATAAGGTAAAAGGAAGGCTTTCAGCCTTCCTTTTTGCTTTCTTCCAGATACGGCGAATACATCACCACCGCGTCGTTCACAGCGACGGGCGTTTCCGCAAGCAGGTTGCCTCGTAAATCAAACGTCTGCCGGTAGAGCTCGTTGTGGCGGATGTAACCGCCCCAGTACTGCGCGCACATCTCGTGGTTGCGCTCGACGACTGCATAGCGCTCCGCCGGCTCGGCGCTCACGCGCCATTCGCCCTCAAGGTCTGTTTCGCCGACGCGGACGCGCAGCTGATAGGTGTTCTGCGTGTCGTTGCGGATCATCAGGTCAAGATAGGGGTAAAAGCAGGTCGCACCGCTGCCGAAGGGCTGCGTGCGGTTCGCGTCGGGAAAGACGTCGTAGCCGTGGCGGTGACGCTCGACGACCGTGAGCGGCGTGTGCAGCGTCATCCAGTAGATGAGGTTCGAGAGCTGGCAGAGCCCGCCGCCCGTCGCAGCCAGATATCCGCCGTTGCGCAGGATCATGCCGGGCAGGTACCCCTTCCCCGCCGTCGGCTTTCCGATGAGGTACCAGTAGCTCATCGTCTCGCCGGGGCGCAGCAAAAGCCCGTCGAGCTGCGCGCAGGCGAGGCGGAGATTCGTCACCTTGTTGCGCTGGAGCTGCATGTCGACGTCCTTGAGCTTGCGCATGAGCGGCGTATGGTGGGAAAACGCCTGATACGCTAAGTCTTCCCCGCTGCGCTCGCGCGCAAAATGCTCCCGCAGCAAAAGCCATCTGAGCTTGCGCTGCGTGCTGAAATACGCGCTGCCGAGTTTCAGCCGCAGATCAGAGCGCTTTTTCGGTTCGCGGTCGGTCATACGCTTCCCTCCCCTGTTTTTCTGCTTTGATAGACGCAAAACGGTGGGAAAATGTTCCAACATTTTCTTATTTCAGGCTCATCACATAGATTTGACACGGGTTCCACTCGTCCCAGAGCGTCGGGAAGACCTCGAACTCGCCAAAGCCGAGGGCAAGGTAGAAGCGGTTTGTCGCGTCGTACTCGGGGTACTTCCCCATCTGCACGGTCTTGACCTGCAAGAACAAGTAGCCGAGCTCTTTCGCCCGCTGCTTCGCCGCGGCAAAGAGCGCCTTGCCGACGCCGCGGCGGTGGTACTCTTTCAAAACGCCCATGACGCAGAGCTCCGCCGTGTCCTTCCCCGTTTCGGCAAGGTCAAGGAAGCCGACGGCGTTTTCGCCGTCGAACGCGACGAAAAACGGCTGCGCCGCGCTTTTTTCGATGTACTCCTCCCGCGCCTCAGGAATGCCGAACCAGTCGGGCAGCGATTCTAAAATAAAGCGCGTGATACGCTGCTTTTCGTCGGGAGTTGTAATTTCTCTGATCTCCATAGTTCTCCTTCTTACGAAATAATTCCGTCTATGAAAAATGCAGCATGGCGCGCCATGCTGCATTTTTTGATGATTTTTGCTTACCGCTGGCCCTTGTCGTAGGGGATGCCCTCGGCCTTGGGGGCGCGGGAGCTCTTGGACGTGAATGCCAGCACGAGCAGCGTGACGATGTAGGGCAGCATGCGATAGAGATGGGCGCTGATGCCAATCTCGGCGAGCATGTAAACGCCGTCGCCATTGATGTCGATGCTCGCGTAGCTCGCCGCGATGCACTTGAAGAGGCCGAACAGCAGCGAGGAGACCGCGATATTCACGGGCTTCCAGTTGCCGAAGATCATAACGGCCAGTGCGAGGAAGCCGAAGCCCGCGACGTCGCCGTTCGAGGCGCAGTTTGCCGTCGTCAGCGCATAGACGAATCCGCCCATGCCCGCGAGCGCGCCGGAGATTGTCGTGCCCGCGTAGCGCATCTTGTAGACGTTGATGCCCAGCGAATCCGCCGCCTGGGGATTTTCGCCGCAGGCGCGCAGGCGCAGGCCGAAGCGCGTCTTATAGAGCAAAATTGACAGGATAATGAAGAGCAGGATACAGACGTAGGTCGCAAGGTAAACCTTGTTGACGAACGTCTCGCCGAAAAAGCCGAGGTCGGTGTTCTTGTCGATGCCGAGCGTGGACTTTTTGATCATGAACCAGCTCGCCGCGTCGCCCGTGAGCATCTGGAGCGTATTCTGGTTGGCGATGATGCGGATGAAGAACAGCACGAGTGCGGGGGCCATCAGGTTCAGCGCCGTGCCGCCGATGGTCTGGTCAGCGCGCAGGTTGATGGACGCAAAGCTCAAAAGCAGCGAGAACAGCGCACCGAAGGCCGCCGCGACCAGCATCGTGAGAAGCTCCACACCCTGTAGCGCGACCCAGTTGCCGCTCTGCTTGAGGGAGAGGATTGCGTCGCTCGTCTGCAAAATGCGCACGAACCAGACGCCGATGAACGCGCCGAAGACCATGATACCTTCGAGCGCCAGGTTGATGATACCGCTGCGTTCGGCGAACACACCCGCGAGCGCCACGATCATCAGAGGGACGGCGTAAATGAGCGTCTGCTGAATGAGAAATGTCATTTCGCGTCGCCTCCTTTCTCCGTTTCCACTTGTACACCGGCCGGCGCGGGAGCTGCCGCCGGGGCGGGCTCCGCGTTGGCATCCGCGCCGTCGTCCTTCTTCCTGCCGAGCTTGCCGATCCACATCTTGATGACCAGCGAGAAGGCGCTCAGGTACACGATGACGGCGATGATGACGTTCGTGATGTACTCGTTATAGGCTGTCAGGTTCGTCAGCTGCAAGCCCGAGATATCGAGCATCGACATGAAGATCGCCGTGAAGATGATGCCGATGGGGTTGCAGGAGGCGAGCATCGCAACGGGGATGCCGTTGAAGCCGATGCTGGGGAGCGACTGGTACGTGGACCAGAAGAACTCCGTGTTGCCGGAGAGGTAGTAGAGCGAGGCGCCCGCCGCGCTCAGTCCGCCCGCGATGGCCATCGAGATGACGATGTTGCGCTTGTCGGCGATACCGGCGTATCGCGCGGCGTGGCGGTTGGCGCCGCAGGCCTTGAGCTGATAGCCGAACGTCGTCTTGGACATCATCACGTAAACGGCGATGGCAAAGAGGATGGCGATGATGATGCCGCCGTTGACCTGGGAACTCGGGAAGAGCTTGTCGAGGCCCATCTTCGCGGTGGCGACGCCGTTGTAGGTCGTCTTATAGATGTAGCCGGTCTTGGTGGACTCGGTCACGTTCTTGAAATTGCTGATATCAAAGAGCCACGTGACGAGGTTTGCCGCGATCCAGTTCGTCATGATGCAGGCAAGCACCTCGTTGATGTTGAGCAGGGCCTTGAAAAGGCCGGGGATCGCGCCCCAGACCGCGCCCGCGAGCGTGCCGCCGAGGAAAGCAAGCAGCCAGATGAGCGTGGTGGACATCGTCTCGGACGGAAGGCCGAGGGCAATGGAGAGCGACACGAGCGTACCGATGAGGTACTGGCCCGGCGCGCCGATGTTGAAAAGGCCGGTCTTATACGCCATGCCGACGGAAAGGCCCGTCATGATGAGCGGAGCCGCTCTAAAGAGCATGTTGCCGATGTTCGTCGGGTTGAAGCCCCACGTCAATGTGCCGGAGGCGTCGCGTCCCGTGGAGAACAGGCCGCCGAACACGATGCGGATGCCGTCCCACGCCGAGGAGAGCGAGAGGTTCGGGCTCGTGAGGCCGACGATGATGATAACGATGCTGCCGACGGCAAGGCCGATCAGGATCGAGAGGACGGACGCTGCGACGGTTCTGAAGCCTTCGCTTTGCAGGAAGTGTTCTTTTTTCATACGGCCGCCTCCTCCTTTGCCATACGCTTGGCGCCGGCCATGTAAAGGCCGAGCTCTTCGACGGTGGTTTTCTTCGGGTCGAGCTCGCCGACGATCTCGCCCTCGTACATGACGAGGATGCGGTCGGACAGGCTCATGACCTCGTCCAGCTCGAGCGAGACGAGCAAAATCGCCTTGCCGCGGTCGCGCTCGGCGACGAGCTGGCTGTGGATAAACTCGATCGCGCCGACGTCAAGGCCGCGCGTGGGCTGCACGGCGACGATGAGATCCTTGTCGCGGTCGACCTCGCGGGCGATGATGGCCTTCTGCTGGTTGCCGCCGGACATCGAACGCACGCGCGTGATGGGACCCTGGCCGCTGCGCACGTCAAACTTTTCGATCAGATAGTTGGCGTAGTCGCGTACGGCCTTGTTGTTGATAAAGCCGTGAGTCTCAAAGCGCGGCTCGTTAAAGCGCTGGAGCACCATGTTCTGCTCGAGCGTGAAGTCGAGCACGAGACCGTGCTTGTGGCGGTCTTCGGGGATGTGGCTCATGTGCTCGCCGCGGTGGCGGATGGAGGCATGAGAGATATCCCTGCCGCAGAGGGTGATCGTGCCGGAGGACGGCTTGTCAAGGCCCGTCAGGCCGTAGACCAGCTCCGTCTGGCCGTTGCCGTCGATACCGGCGATGCAGACGATCTCGCCTGCGCGGACGGTAAACGAAACGTCGTTCACGGCGTTGCGCTTCTGCACGTGAGAGTGGACGCAGAGGCGGTCGACCTTCAAAACCTCGCCCGCGGGCTTGGCCTCGTCCTTCACGACCTCAAGCTGCACGGGGCGGCCGACCATCATGTTGGAGAGCTCCTGCTTGGTGGTCTCGCTCGTGTTGACCGTGCCAATGTACTTGCCCTTGCGCAGGACGCTCACGCGGTCGGAGACCTCCATGATCTCGTTGAGCTTGTGGGAGATGAAGAGGATGGACTTGCCTTCGTGGGCAAACTCCCTCATCGTGGCCATAAGCTCTTCGATCTCCTGCGGGGTAAGCACCGCGGTCGGCTCGTCGAAGATGAGAATTTCGTTGTCGCGATAGAGCATCTTCAGAATTTCGACACGCTGCTGCATACCGACCGTGATATCCTCGACCTTGGCGTCAAGGTCGACGTTCAGGCCATAGCGCTTTGAGATCTCCTCGACCTTTTTGCGCGCCTCCTTCTTCTGCAGAAAGCCGCACTTCGTCGTCTCCGCGCCGAGGATGATGTTGTCGAGCACCGTGAACACGTCCACCAGCTTGAAGTGCTGGTGCACCATGCCGATACCGAGCGCGGTGGCGTCGTTCGGGTCCTTGATGGACACGACCTTGCCGTCCTTCTTGATGATGCCCTCCTCCGGCTGATAAAGGCCGAAAAGAACCGACATCAGGGTTGATTTTCCCGCACCGTTTTCACCGAGCAGGGCGTGGATCTCACCCTTTTTGAGCTGTAAGGTGATGTTGTCATTGGCGATAATACCGGGGAATTTCTTCGTGATATTCAGCATTTCGATTGCATACTGATTCTCCAAGTTTTTCGCCCTCCTTCCGTTTTGATGGCCCGCACGCGCTGCGCTGCGAGGACGGAAACCATAGTTAAGTTATACTATATCACGTTTCTCCATGAAAAGCAAAAGGTTTTCTCATGTCTTTTTCTGTCAGAAATTAGAAAAAGAACGGAAGACCGAAGTCTTCCGTTCTTCTATTATGTGCTGTGGTGAGAATTAGCCGCCGATGTAGTTGACGTTGACGTTGCTCAGGCCGGCGGTGGAGGGGTCAGCCATCTCGGAGTTGTTGTCGATGGTGACATCACCGTTGAGGACCTTCTGGAAGAGGTCTTCATAGTCGGCAACCGTGAAGTTCTCCATAGACCAGGTAGCGGTCGGCAGGCCAACAGCGTTCTCCTTGACGCCCAGAGAGGTATCGGTACCGCCGATCTCTTCCCAGGTGTTGTCATAGACCTTGGCGATGGCCCACTCGGCAGCGTCGCTCAGGCCCTTCATCGCGGAGGTCACGACGGTATCGGACTCACTGGACTGGTCGACGTCGACGCCGACGACCTTGCCGTCCTCAGCGGAAGCAGCGGCGGCGACGGACTGGAACATGGAGCCGCCGCAGGCGAAGACGATCTCAGTGCCGTTGGAATACCAGCCGGAGACCATGGTCTGCAGCTCGGGGGAAGCCTGGAAGGAAGCGCCGTACTCCCAGGAGTAGTTCAGCTCGACGGTCTTATCCAATTCCTTGGCAGCATCGTTCGCGCCCTGAGCGAAGCCCCAGCCGTAACGGATGCAGGCGGGGTTCGTGCCGCCGCCGCCGCCGGTAAAGCCGAGCTTCTCATAGCCTTCCTTGACGACAGCGTAACCGGCGAAGTAGCCGCACTGCTCTTCCTTGAAGGAGATGCCGGCAACATTGGAGAGAACCTGATCGTTGGAATCCTTCAGGCTGTAGCCATCGATGAAGATGAAGGAAACATCGGAGAACTCCTCAGCAGCGCGCTTGAGAGCGCCTTCCTGCATGAAGCCGGCGCAGACAACGACCTTGGCGCCGCCGTCCACGGCAGCCTTCATGGCGTCGTAGCGGTCGTCATCGGTGGCCTGATCGCCGTTTGCGGGCTGATAGTACTTGTAGCTCAGTCCGTTGTTGGCGGCATAGAGCTTCACGCCGTCGAAAGTGCCCTGGTTGAAGGACTTATCCTTCAGCTGGCCGACGTCAGTGACGAACGCGATCTCATACTTGCCGTCCTCGGACGTCATGTTGTCGTCGATATCGTCGGGATTGGTGTAAGTGGTGGTCGCGCCCTGCTGATCGTCAGTGTTGGTGTCGCCCTGATTGTCGTCGGTCTTCTTATCACCGCAGGCAACGAGGGACAGAACCATGACGAGAGCGAGAAGCAGTGCAAAAAACTTCTTCATTCTTCTATCCTTCCTTATTTTTCCGGTCGGCGGCGCGCCGCTCTCCGGTTTATTTTGAAGTGCGGACGCACTTCGTTGACAGTATAGCAAAAGCAAAGGGGAGAATCAAGTCCGATTCTCCCCGATTTTACTTTTTTGGTGATAATTGATGGGATTCTTTACAAAAAGCCAGCACTTTTTACATGTTGTTTTTTCAGTCGAGCTTGAGGTCGCCGTCCTTGACCCAGCCGAGGCGGCGGCAGACCATATTGATGAGCGGGGCGAGGATGGCGGGCAGCACGATGGCGACGAGGATGAGGCCCAGCCAGTCAAAGCCCGTGGGACTCATGGCCGCCGCGCCCTTGGCGATGGCCTCCTCGCTCGGGGAGACCCAGCCCGTCCACACGCCGATCAGGCCGCACAATCCGCAGGTGCCCATGCCGGAGTTGATCGGCGCGCCGTTCATCTCAAGATGGAACACGCATGTCGCGATGGGGCCGGTGATGGCGGAGGCAAGCGTCGGCGCGATCCAGACGCGCGGGTTTTTGACAATGTTCGGCATCTGGAGCATTGAGGTGCCGAGGCCCTGGGAAACGAGGCCGCCCCAGCGGTTTTCCCTGAAGCTCATCACGGCGAAGCCGACCATCTGCGCGCAGCAGCCCGCGACGGCCGCGCCGCCGGCCAGTCCCGTCAGCCCCAGAGCCGCACA
>CALAAN010000031.1 GCA_937884915.1 uncultured Oscillibacter sp. | reverse complement strand
TTGCCATGGGGAGACCTCTTTTCCGGGGAAATTACGAGAGCTTCTGCTTGAGCTCATAGAGGAGCTGCATCGCCTCGATGGGGGACATCGTGTCCGGCTGGGCGCGGCGGATGGCCGCGAGCACTTCGGCCTCGCCGATCGCGTCAAGGCTGACCTGCCCGGTCTCCTCGCGGGGCTTGGCCTGATACGCGCCGCCCTGCTCGAGCTCCTTTAAGATGACGTTCGCGCGCTTCACGACCTCGTTCGGAAATCCCGCGAGCTTTGCGACCTCGATACCGTAGCTGCGGTCAGCCCCGCCGGGGACGATCTTGCGCAGGAAGATGAGTTCGTCGCCGCGCTTTTTAATGGAAATGCTGTAGTTCTTCACGCCGGGAAGAATGCCTTCAAGCTCCGTGAGCTCGTGGTAGTGCGTGGCGAACAGCGTCTTGGTACCGAGCTTTTTCGGGTCGGCGCAGAATTCGAGCACCGCGCGGGCGATGCTCATGCCGTCGAACGTCGACGTGCCGCGGCCGATCTCGTCCAAAATGAGCAGTGACCTCGGCGTCGCCTGATGCAAAATCTCGCTCACCTCGGTCATCTCAACCATGAAGGTCGACTGGCCGCCGGCGAGATCGTCACTCGCGCCGATGCGCGTGAAAATGCGGTCGACCACGCCGATGCGCGCGCTCTTGGCGGGCACGAACGAGCCGATCTGTGCCATGAGCGTGATGAGCGCGACCTGACGCATGTAGGTGGATTTACCGGCCATGTTGGGGCCGGTGATGATGGCGGCGCGGTCCTCGCGCTCGCCCATGTAGGTGTCGTTCGGGACGAAGAGCGCGTCTTTGAGCACGCGCTCGACGACGGGGTGGCGGCCATCGTGAATTTCGATGACGCCGCTGTCGTCCACGCTGGGGCGGCAGTAGTTGTTGTTCACCGCGACGGACGCGAGCGAGCAGAGCGTGTCGAGCTCGGCGATGAGCCCCGCCGCGCGCTGAATGCGCACGCTCTCGGCGGTGACGGATTCGCGCAGGGCGGTGAAAATTTCAAATTCGAGCGCCTTGTCGCGGTCGCCCGCGGTCAGAATCTCCTGCTCAAGGTTTTTGAGCTCTTCGGTGATGTAGCGCTCGCCGTTCACGAGCGTCTGCTTGCGGATGTAGGTGTCGGGGACGAGGTCCTTGAACGAGTTCGACACCTCGATATAGTAGCCGAAGACCTTGTTGTAGCCGATCTTCAGCGTGCGGATGCCGGTCTTTTCCTTCTCGCGCGTCTCAATGTCGGCGAGCAAGCCCTTGCCGCCGGAGAGAATTTCGTGCAGGCGGTCGACCTCGGCGTTGTAGCCCTTGCGGATGAAGCCGCCCTCGCGCACGGAAAACGGCGGCTCGTCGACGAGCGTATCGCGGATGCTCTGCGCCACGTCGGTGAGCGTGTCGAGCTCGTTGTCAAGCTCATGCAGCCGTCCGCTCTGGAACGCCGCGAGCTGAGCTTTGACCTCCGTGATACGCTCGATGGAGTTGCGCAGCGACGCAAAGTCGCGCCCGCCCGCCGTGCCGT
>CALAAN010000030.1 GCA_937884915.1 uncultured Oscillibacter sp. | reverse complement strand
CCTGCACCGTCTTCCACTCCCAACCCAACTTCGGAATCAGGACGCAGAGCGGCAGGTCATCCAAGCACCCCTCGCACCATGCCTCACCGTCAATGACAGCGTACTCGTCGCCGGGAACAATCGGCTCGCCGCAGGAACGGCAGTACGTCACCGGCGTCGGGTCGGGCGCGTTCGGGCAGCCGCTCAGGCAAGGGCTGTGCAAACAGATCGAGCACATAAGTTTCTCCTCCCAATCGCATTGATTCGCTCACGCATCACGTGGTCTTCCAGCTCGTTCCTGAGCAGCAGAGGCACATACGCCTCATCCTTTCCGTTCAGGTCTGCCTTGCGGATGGTGTGCTGGAAGATGGCAACCATGTCATCCACATCGAACCAGAAGCCGGTTTCGTTCTGGACATCCACGACGATGTTGCCCAGTTCTTCAAAGTTCAGCTTCGTCGTGTCGATCATTCCAGCACCTCCGCCCATGCGTTTGCGTATTCCATCACCGTGCGGCTGTACGACGTGGTCGTGTAGCCCTTGCTGAAGACGTGCTCCTGAGCGCCGCCCTCGCCGTAGTTGTAACAAATCAGGGCTTTGTGCCAGTCCCCGTACTTCCCGTACAGGTCGCTCAGGATGAACACGCCAGAGCGGATATTCTGGTACGGGTCGGTCAGATCCGTAACCCCGATTTTCTCGGCCAGCCATTCGGAGTTGATGCTGTTGATCTGCATATAGCCGTAGCAGCTTCCGTTCGAGGCCGTGGCCGTGAACGAGCTTTCAGCCTGAATGACGCCCAGAGCCACGCTCTGAGGGACGCCGTACTCTTCGCAGACCGCAATCAGGTGGCACTGCAGGTCGAAGTCCAGCGGGATCTCCTCGTGCAGATAGCCTTGCTCCAACAGGGCCGTCTCGATTTTCTCGTTCTCGTCCTCTTCCTCGACGGGTTCCGGTTCCTGAGCTGGCTCGGCCGTCATCTGGACGGACTGATATGTACTGTCCTGCTCTGCGACCAGCAAAACCGGCTCAGCCTGCAACGCAGGCGGCTGCGGCGTAGGTTCGGACGCCGTTTCGGCCGCCCCTCCTGTCAGGGCGACGATGCTGGCCGTTGTCAGCGCCAGCACGGCCGCTGTGGTTGCCAGTTTGATTTGCAAGATGCGGCGGCGTCTTCTGCGCCGTTCCATTCGGGTCATGATGCTTTGTCCTCCTTCGTTTTCTCAGGTGTCGCACAGAACGGAGCCAGATCCAGCGGTTTCATCCGCCGAATGGCCTCCGCGAGTTCCTGCGGGCTTTTGATGCCATACTCTTCTGCGAGAATAGCCATCAGACTACTTTGTTCCATGAGCATCACCATCTTCGTTTAGAGCCATCTCTCCGATGGTCTTCAACTCACTCACGGTCTTTGCCAGATCATCGAGGTAGGCCAAAACCTCTTGAAGCGCCGGCTTCTCGTCGTCGGTGATTTTCCCGTCAGCCGCAATGTCAAGAAGCGTGTCCTTGACCTCTCCGAGCTTTTCGGTCTTCAGACTCTTCAGCAGCTTGACCGTCACGCGGTCAATGCCAACCACTTCGTCGGAGAGTGAATGCCTGCACCCAATCGGGCACTCGTTCAGGCAGTAGTGGTTCAGCAGCCACGGGGCATTGTACCTGTCGGCCATGAGCACCGCCTTATCGACCGGCATGAACTTCGTGTTCCCCAGCTCCGCGTCTGCCAGCGAAGATACCGACATTCCGAGCTGCTCGGCCGCGCTCTCACGGCTACATAGCCTGTCGTCATATTCAGCAGCCTTTTTTCTGGCTTGATACCACGGATTTCCCGCCGCTTTCGTAGCGTCACGTCCCATTTTTTCTGAGCCTCCAATCGCCTATAATTACCGTAGTGGCAAGGTAAATTATCCAAGCGGCTAATCATCGGGTAAAAAAATATACCCCGACGCCGATGATGGCCTCGATTAACCAGTTGGCAACTTGCCGTCGAAGAAAAAGTCGTTCACCTGCGCATTGTTCAGCGTGAGCAGGCTGGCGACCTCCGGGACTTCAGCCAAGGTAAACTCTACTTCGCCTCTCTCTTTTCTCCCATAGGAGACTTCCGTGAGGCCGAGCTTCTCTGCCATGTACTTCTGCGTAAATCCAAGCCTTGCGCGGGCTCCCTTGATTTCGAGTGGTTTCATAATGTTCACCCCTTTCTGCCTATCTTTTTTTGAAGATAATTGACCTATGTGATTATTATAATTATCCACGTGGCTAATGTCAATAGTTTTTTGCAGTTTTCTCGCAAAAAATGTTTGCGATTTTACCCAAAGAGCTTTACAATGGCTAATACGAACAATCACGCTGGCAAAGGAGAAACATCATGGAACTCGAACTCGATTTTACCGCCTTCAAGAAGAACCTGCGCGACCTGATTGAAAGCAGGGGTCTCTATTCCAAGGACATCGCCGCGGAGATCAACGTCTCGACGCCCACCCTGTCGAGATACCTTCAGGGCGTCCGTGAGCCCGAACTCAAGTACGTCGTTCGGCTCGCCCGCTACTTCGGCGTTTCCGTTGACTGGCTGCTGGGTCTCAGCAACGACCGCTACGAGGCTCTCCCCGCAGAAGTCCGCGAGTTTGCCACTCTGTACGCTCTGGCTTCGCCAGATGACCGCACAATCGTCGAAACCGTACTCAAAAAATATCGAGAGGAGAACTAACCATGATCTTCGGCAAAGACTTGGGACGTTCTGCCTCCTTTGCCGAAATTGGCTCGGAGGTCGAACGTCTGGACAACATCCCCAGCAATTATGCGAACCTCGTCTGCATCGGGCAGAGCGTCAGCCTCACCGATGCCGTCGGACGGGAGTATCGCATCGACCTGTTCATCTCGCCCACCGGCTGTATCGCCGTTCGGCTCCCTCTTCCCCTTGCCGGTGCGTCGCCGGCCGATGTTGAACCCAAGCATCTACGCCGCGTCGCCTCCATTGTGCGGGCGTGGAGCGTGGAGCAGCTCAACGAGGTCTGTGCCGACCATTTCTACCACGCCGAGGGGCAGGCTGCTGACATCATCGACATCCTCGCTCGCGCCGGCCTCGCAGGCTTCTCCGATAAGGGCACGGTCGGCAAGGCTCTCGCCGCAACGCTGGCCGGCGGCGAATTGCTCTTCGAGGTCATCGACTCAGCCTCCGCGCACAAGGTCTTTACCAGCCGTGAGCTCATTGACCGCTTCTCTGCCGCAAAGGGCGTTGACCCTGACGACGTGACCGAGTTCATCGGCTCCCTCGAAGTCATGGACGGCTTCAGCGCCGTCTCCATCGGCCGCGAGATCATCGTTCAGTATGCTCCGCTCGGGGATGGCCGTCCGTGCCAGCTCTTCAAGTTCACCATCGGGCAGCATCGCTCGGACGTGGTGGCCGAGCCCCGTGTCACCCGTCACCAGCTTCAAAGTAACGGGCGAGATCCTGCCGAGGCCGACAGTTTCTTCGAGGCTCTCGTTCCCTATGCGGACATGGCCTCCATGAAGCCTGCGCCTGATGGCTCCATCAGCGTCTTGCCTCTCAGTATTGACGCCCTGATGGATGGCACGATGGGGCTTGTCGCAGCGGCCAGAGACTTCGCAAAAGCGGTCTCGCAATAAAAACACATACGGGGCATCGCGCCAGCGGTGCCCCAAAACTATATCTAACGGTTGCGTTACGTTTACGGTATAGGTTACGGTTACGGTATGGTTACGGTTATACTCGGAACGTCCGTGGATTTTTGGTCGGACGTTCCTATGGAATATCCCGAAAAAGGAGGACTTCGTATGGCTTCTCGCATCGCCGAGAAACTGGCCGCGAAGAAGGCGGCCATCTATATTCGCGTCTCTACTCATTGGCAGGTGGACAAAGACTCCCTCAAAGTCCAGCGCCGTGAGCTTATCGCCTATGTCACGCTGGTTCTGGGCATCACCGACTACGTCGTGTTTGAAGACCCCGGCTACTCAGCCAAGAATACCGACCGCCCAGAATATCAGGCCATGATGGATCGCATCCGCACCGGAGAGTTTACCCACCTCGTCGTCTGGAAGATTGACCGTATCAGCCGCAATCTGATCGACTTCGCCGCCATGCACGACGAGCTGCAGTCCCTCGGCGTCACCTTCGTCTCCAAGAACGAGC
>CALAAN010000029.1 GCA_937884915.1 uncultured Oscillibacter sp. | reverse complement strand
GTGGCAAATGCGAACTCCAATGGCTATGATATCGTCCAGCAGATCGAAGATGCTGCCGGTATTTCCATCAAGCAGGTTGAGGGAAGCGGCTCTGCTTCTGAGCGTGTTGCCGCGCTACTCGGCGGTCAGCATGACCTGATTTATGCCAACTACAGCATTTTGAAGGATTACATTGAAAACGGTGACCTGGTCGTAATGGGTTCCATTGGTACGGAGCGCAGCGCGGCGCACGAGGATGTTCCCTGCCTGACTGAACTGATCGGCAAGGATGTTGTCAGCCCCTACATTTTCTCTTTCCGTTTCCCTAGGGACACTGACCAGCAGATCATTGACTACTTTGACAGCGTGATGCAGGAGATCTGCGAGGATCCTGACTTTGCAGCGGAAGTTGAAGCGCTGGGCGGCAATATCTACTACAACGATGCGGAGACCTCTTACAATATGCAGGTCGAGTCTCTTGCTGAGACGAAGACTCGTCTGGGCTTCTGAGATCGAGGGGTTGCGCTATGCTGAAACGACAAAAAATTATTTCTTCGCTGGTTTTGATCGCGGCAAGCGCTGTGGGGCTGATTTACTGCATTCGAAACACTGGCGAAACAACTCTTTCCATTCATCCTCTTTTTCTTCCCTCTATTTTGTTTGGAGCGCTTTGCCTTCTCAGCGTGATCCGCTTGTACAGCGGTGTTCGCATGAAACCGGAGGAGGACGAAAAGCATGATATTCATGTTCCGAAAAAGAGCCTGCTCACTATGGCTTTGATCGTAGCTTATGCGCTGCTCTTTAAGCCGCTGGGGTATGTGGTGGACACATTCCTCTATCTGGTGATCCAGATGCTTCTTTTGAAGGACGGAAAGAAGAATTACGCGCTGATTGCCCTGATTGCAGTGATTGGCTCTGTCGGCGTTTATGCGTTGTTCGTTTATGGATTCAACGTCATGCTGCCGCCGGGCGTGCTCAATCATCTATTTTAAGGAGGTGCTGAAATGTTACTGGAAGGAATCCTGTCTGTCTTGACCCCAGCTTGCTTTGCCTGGAACTTTTTCGGCACTTTTGTCGGTATTATTTTTGGCGCGATCCCCGGATTGTCTGCCGTTATGGCAATGGTCCTGTTCCTGCCGATGTCGTTTGGACTGGAACCGTATCAGGGAATTGCACTGCTGCTCGGACTTTATGTCGGCGGCATTTCGGGCGGTATGATCAGCGCTATTCTGATCAAGATCCCTGGAACGCCTGCTTCGATGTGCACGGTTTTCGACGGCGGCCCGATGGCGGACCGTGGCGAGGCCGGCAAGGCTCTTGGCATCGGCGTGCTTTACTCGTTTATCGGCGGCATTCTCAGTGCGCTGTCACTCATTTGCATTGCGCCGCTGCTGGCACAGGCTGCGCTCAAATTCTCTCCCTATGAATATTGTTCGATTGCCATCATGAGCTTGACAATTATTGCGAGTCTGTCGGGAAAGTCTATGATCAACGGCCTGATCAGCGGGATTATGGGTCTGCTGGTTGCGTGCATCGGCGTTTCTCCCGTTGGCAGTGTGGCGCGCTTGACCTTTGGCAATCGCAATCTGCTCTCCGGCGTGTCCATGATCCCGCTGCTGATCGGCGTGTTTGCGATCTGCGAGATCATTGCTTCCGCCGGTGCAGAGAATAACCTGGGAAAGAAAGTGCCGTATAAGGTCAAGGGCTTCGGCATTACGATGAAGGAATTCAAGTCGGAGACGGTCAACATGCTGCGCAGCGCGATCATCGGTATTGTGATCGGTATTTTGCCCGGACTCGGCGCCAACACATCCGGCGTGTTTGCCTACGGTGCGGCAAAGAGCGCGTCCAAGCATCCCGAGGAATTTGGCACAGGCTGCATCAGCGGGTTGGTTGCCTCAGAAACGGCAAATAATGCCAATACGGGCGGTGCAATCATTCCGCTGTTGACGCTCGGCGTTCCCGGCAACACACCGACTGCACTGCTGCTGGCAGCGCTGACAGTGCACGGTATTACCCCGGGCCCGTTGATCTTCACCAAGAGCGGCGCGATGGTGTATGGTATTTATACAGCGTTCATCCTCGCTAACATTTTCATGCTGCTGCTCGAATGGCGCGGCATCAAGGTTTTCGTGAAGATGCTCGACGTGCCGAAGTACATTATGTACTCTGTCATTATCGCGCTTTGTATGGTGGGTACGTTTTCGGATAAAAACCGTGCGTTTGATATCCTTATGGTTGTCGTGATCGGCATCATTGTCTACTTTCTGAAGCAATTCGGATTTGCCACAACGCCGTTTATCATCGGCTTTATCCTTGGCCCCATTTTGGAGACGAATTTGGGCCGAGCCATTTCGATGAGCGAGGGAAGCCTGCTTCCGTTTGTGACGCGTCCCATTTCTGCGGCGTTCTTACTGGTTACGCTGATCTCTGCTGCTTGGGTGATCAAAAAGAATGTCAAAAAAGAAGAGAATATCCTTGCCGACGACGAAGGATAATCTCCAATGTCTGTGCAAAAAGGTGTGCGTTCCGACTTTTCGGAACACACACCTTTTTCATTTTGCCAGCTTTTCATGATCTGCCAGTAGAATATTTCGCGCTGGATATGGTTTTCCTGCATGATGCAGAGCTTGCCGTACTCGAGGCTCACGCGGGCTGATCGGTAAAAGCAAACGGCGGGGCAGCACAGCTGCCCGCCGCTATTCTTTCGTAAACTCACGGTTCCACATTGGCGTGCTCCATCAGATCGATGAGCACGCGGATGCCTTGGAGGTACGAGCGCACGAGGATGCGCTCATTCGTGCCGTGCACGCCGGAGGCGGCCTCCGCAGGCTCGGTCATGAACGGGCTGCACCGCAGACATGTGTCGCAGATTTCCTCGTAGCGGTGCGCGTCTGTCGCCGCGACGGTCATTGACGGGATGAACACGACGTCAGGGAAGTAGCGATGCATGCTCTCGACGACCGTGCGGTAGCCGTAGCCGTCGCGGCGCGCAATGGCAGAGGGATCGTTGGCCTGCAAAAAGCGCATCTCGACGCCCTTGTCCTGCACGGCCTCGCGGCAGTGGGCCATGACGCTCTCCATGCTGTCGCCGTCGGCAATGCGGAAGTTGATGACCGCCGTCATGTCCTGCGGCATCACGTTGCACGCAGCGCTGCCGCCGTGAATCATTGTGGGCGCGATGGTGGTGGTGACAAACGGGAAGAGGTCGGGCGAGCCCATGCAGTAGGCCGCGATGGCGTCTGCATTGCCCGCGACATCCTGCACGAGCGTTTTGAGCGGCTCCTCAGTGATATAGGGCGCGAGCGTTTCAAACGCGCCGGTCATGGCGCTGTTGAGATGCACGGAAAACGGCGCGCGCGTGATGTCGGCGATGGCACCGGACAGGCGGCCAAGCGACGTGCCGCCGAACGGGCGGCTCGAATGCCCACCGATGCTGTGGACGGAGAGCTCCAAATCGGCGTAGCCCTTTTCCATCAGCTGCACGCTGACAATGGACGTCTCCGGAGCGCCGAAGGCCGTGCCGGGCTCGATTTTGCAGCCGCCCTCGTCGAGCGCGAATTCGAGCGTCACGCCCTGCGCTTTCAGATGCTCGGCAATGGCGAGCGCGCCGAGGTTCAGCGTTTCCTCATCGTCACCGAAGGCGAGATACGCCGTGCGGGCAAAGGACTTGCCGTGGGCGAGCAGATACTCCGCAGCCTCTAAAATGCCGAAGACCTGCTCTTTGATGTCGAGCGTGCCGCGCCCCCAGATGTAGCCGTCCGCGATGTCGCCGGAGAAGGCGGAATGCGTCCAGTCCTGTTCTGTGCCCTCGACGACGGGAACGACGTCCTGATGCGACATGTAGAGGCAGGGACGAAGAGAAGTGTCGCTGCCGGGGATGGTGATGAGCACGGCGTGGTGGCCGATGCGCTCAAACGTACCGGCACGCATGATGTTGGGGTAGCTTGCCTTGATGTGCGCATGCAGCTTGTCGAACTCCGAATAGTCCGTCTGGCTGTGGTCAAAGTAGTTGATGGTTTTGCACCGGATGGCAGCGGACAGGCGCGCGGCCGCGCCCTCGCCGTCCAAGTCGGGATAGCTGCCCTCGAGGGCAAAAAAGTCAGTGATTTTTTTCTGCATCATTGCATCTTATCCTC
>CALAAN010000028.1 GCA_937884915.1 uncultured Oscillibacter sp. | reverse complement strand
CCCCGCCGTACTGCCGGAAGTAGTCCAGCAGCAGGTCGGACATCTCCGTGCCGATCTCGCGCACGACCGGACAGCCGACGTAGCAGTCGTACCCGCCTGTACCGCTGGCGCGGTAGCTGCTCAGGCACGCGGTGAACACGTCAGTGTCCTTCACGGGCGCTCCGTTGACCGTCAGCTCGACCACACGCTCGCCGACCGGCCTTGTGATATCATAGGCATAGCTCACGCCGGCATAGTAGTCGTAATTGTAATGCTCGACCTTGGGCTCCAGAAAGCAGTCCGACACGCGCAGCGTGCCGTCTGGGTTTCGGGTGAAGTATTCCGCGCTGCGCTCCATCGCCCTGCGCAGGACCGCGCCGGTGATCTCAAGCACCGTCAGCGTATTCGTGTAGGGGTAGGCGTTGAGGATGTCCCTGCGGCGCACGGTCTGCGGGAGGCCCGCCGCGTCGTTGGCAAGGCTCGTGACCGAGAGCTGCGCGCCGCTCGCGGCAAGCTGCACGGTGTTGAAGAGGTCCGCGAGCGCGGTGCCCTCCGCCGCCATGCGCAGCGGCGTATCCGGCGTCATCGGCGTTTTCAGGTGGCCCACCACCTGATCGAGCCACTCCTGCGCGCCGCGCTCCATATCGGCAAACTCCGCGAGCCAGTCCGCCCGGCACTCGCCGTGCGCGCGCACCGTTTCGCTGGAAAAGCGCTTTTCGCCGCCGGACACGACAGCCTCCACGCGCAGAAACTCCTGTCCCTTGTCGGACGGCTGCACAACGAACGTGCCGCGCACCGTCTGCCCGGGGACGGACATGTGCTGGTGTCCGGTCAGCAGAATGTCGAAATCCAGCTCCTGGCAGATGCGATAGGCGACGTTTTCGTGCGTGGTGGAGAGCACGCGCCCCGTGGCAAGGTCGCGCTCAAAGCCGCCGTGGTAGACGCACACCGTCAGGTCGACCTGATCTTTCAGCGCCTGCAGCGCGGCGGCCGCGGCGGGGACGGGGTCGGTGATCGCAATACCGGCAAGATGCTCCGTCTTTTCCCAGATGTTCACATAATCGGTCACGATGCCGACAACGCCGATCCGCAGTCCGTTTTCCAGCGTGTGGATGCGTGCGGGGAAGCGCCCCCCAGCCTCGCTCCAACGGACATTTTCGCACACACAGCGTGCTTCCAGCGCATCGAGATAGCTGTCAAGGTACGGCATACCGTAGTTGAAGTCGTGATTGCCGAGGGTCACATAGTCGTAGCCGCAGCGGTTCATCATGTCGGCAAAGCGCGCGGCGCTGCCGACGGTATCGTGGCAGAAGGCCCCCAGCGGCGAGCCCTGTAAAATATCGCCGCCGTCGATGATAAGCGTGTTGCCGTCCTTGCGGAAGCGGCTGGCGCACTTAAAGAGCCCCAGCTCCTTTTCCTCGCTGCTGCGGTAATCGGTGGGGTAGATGTAGCCGTGCAGGTCGGAGGTGAAGTAAATTGTCAGCTTTTTTTCGTCCATACCTTACCCCCGTGCCAGCTTTACGCGGATCTTTGCCGAGATCCACTCGATGATGAGCACCAGTACGATCAGCCCCAGCAGAATCGCGCCGACCTCGTTCCAGCGGTACGAGCTCATGGCGAAGATCAGCGGCGCGCCGATGCCGCCCGCGCCCACAAGGCCGAGCACGGTCGCGTCGCGCAGGTTCATGTCAAAGCGGTAGATGATCGTGGAGGTGAAGTCCGCCGTCAGCTGCGGCAGGATGCCGTAGCGGATCTTCTGGAAGGTGGTGCAGCCCGCGGCGTCCAGCGACTCCAGAATGCGCTTGTCCAGGTCCTCGATGCTCTCGATAAACATCTTGGACACCATGCCGATGGAGCACAGGGACATGGTCAGAAGGCCCGCAAACGGGCCGGGGCCGGTGACACGGATGAACATCAGTCCGTAGACGAACGCGGGGATGGTGCGGATGGCGGCGATGAGCACGCGGCCGATGAGTGCCACACCCTTCGGCACCAGATTGCTCGCCGACAGAAACGACAGCGGCAGCGAAATCACCGCGCCCACGACCGTGCCGAGGAACGCGATGCAGAACGTTTCCAGCAGCAGGTACGGCACGCCGTTCGTGCCGAAAGTGAACAGCAGCTTCGTCGAGGGATGGAAGATGCCGGAGAGGATATTTCCCGCCACCTCAAGGCCATTGCCGGTGGGATTGCTGACTCTCACCGCCGTGCCGGACCAGGCAAGCAAGCAGACGACAACAAAGGCCGCCAGCAGCTGCCACACCCACGTTTTCGGAGCGGAGGCGTAGGCTTTTTTGATTCTTTCGTTCATTGCCTTTTCCCCTTACGTCAGGCGCTTGCGCAGCGCGTGGCTGAGGCCCTCGATGACCATAACGGTGACAAAGAGGACGATCAGGATCATGCCAAGGCTGTCATATTCGCGCCAGCCGATCTTTTCATTCATGATAAGGCCCAGTCCGCCCGCGCCCACATAGCCGAGGATAGAGGCATAGCGCACGTTGCCCTCCAGACAGAACAGCGACACGGACAGATAGGTGGGCAGCACCTGCGGAAAAACGGCGGTCGTAAAGGCGCGCAGGCGCGTGGCGCCCAGCGCCTCCATCGCCTCATACGGGCCCATATCCACCGTTTCGATGATCTCAAAGAGCTGCTTGCCCACATAGGCAAACGTGAAGACCGCGATGGCGCAGGTACCGGCCATCGTGCCGAGGCCGAAAATGTACGTGGCGATCAGCGCGCACACGAGCGTCGGCAGCGTGCGCACAAGGCTCAGGAAAAGGCGCACGAGAAACACCACAACGCGGTTCGTCACGATGTTGCTGGCCGCGGCGATAG